>SXQI01000038.1 GCA_005793025.1 Verrucomicrobiales bacterium | reverse complement strand
CCAAGGCAACTAAGGCGGGTTTGAGATTTGTTCATGTGCCTTGGGACGAACGATCCTGCGCAGAGGAACGGGTTCTCCAATTGCTCGATGAACACGAGGTAGATTTCGTAATTCTCGCTCGGTTTATGAAAATCCTGTCAGCAAACTTTGTGTGGCATTACAAGAATAAGATCCTCAACATCCATCCTTCCTTGCTTCCCAGCTTCCCCGGAGCACAAGCCTACCGCCAAGCTTATGAGCATGGGGTTAAGATCGCCGGCGTCACCGCCCATTTTGTGAGCATGCATCTGGATGAAGGCCCAATCATTGCTCAAGCCAGTTTTGCGATCCGGCCCGGGATGGAACTGAAAGAGATCATCGCGGCTGGTCAGAAACTTGAAACTCCTACTTTGATCCGAGCAATTCGCCTCTATCTCCGACAACGGCTTGATGTGTATTGGGGGGTGGTGAAGGAAGTTTGAAACAGAACGGCCTCACCTAGAAAACTGAACCTGCCACGACTTGACCATATCTGGAAACCGGCAGTTCTCGCAGAGCGCATTGGAATGATCACAAAAATCTCGCGTGATCTGTAGGAGTGCTTGCTGCGCGGCGGCCGTCTTGAAAACCTTACTGCTGGTTTGACCCGTCATCCGTTGCCTTGCCAATTTCAGCATGGAGTTGTCTTGACCGTGCGGCCATGAAAAATAACGCTCCTCAGCTACCCGACGCATCGACGCGTTGTGGCCTGTAACCGCACGGATCCAGAGCCACGGCAGAAAAATATTCATCGCAAGATCCGTGGTCCGCGCTGACCCTAGCAATGGCTGAGCGACCGCGAATCGTTGGGATCTCAACGTCCAATGGTAATTCCAGAATTCGTGGGAAGGAATCGCGAGGACGTCTTCCAAGCTTGGCACCAGTTCACTATTAGAAATCGGGCTGAGTAACCAATTCTCCAACTGCGTCATAAGCTTACCCCCTGATAACCAGCCGGCACCAAGTGCTAGGCGTCGAGCGGGCTGATTAGCAGGACGCAACCCTGCCATGCACCAACTCTCTCGAGGCAGAATCGATGCACTCGCCGCATCCGCATCCCGCCACCACGCATCCCAAAGGCAGCGAAGATAGTCTGATTCTGATTCAGCTTTTGGCTCGCGAAGCAGTAAATTCCCGAGCCCCAGCAATCTTGCCTCAAGAACCACCGCATGTGCCGATCCAGCCAACGCCCACGGAGTCAGTTCGGCAAGACGTCGCATGGGCCAACTATTATGCTTGTAACCAAGAGCCGCGAATGTGAATTCCCAAAGGGTCTGCTCCCAACCTGCTTCCCGAGCGCGGGCTTGAAGTTGAGTTCCTTTACGGTGGAGCCGCACTTGTCCTGCCTGCTTTAACAGTTCATTGAGTGATGCAACGCCGAGATCCCGCAAAGGTGCCGCACATTGGCCAGCGATTGCGGTGGGTTTTGGCAGCCCTTCGCCTGCAAACCACGTCGCCAACTCCTTCAATGGCGCATCAAGCAGAGGCTTTAGGATTAATGTTGGCCTCTGAGGATCGCTAATCGCCCCACTCCAAACCACGTGAAGAACAACCTGCCTGTAACTTGGGTTTCCTTCGTGCCCATGTGCCCGCCACAACGCTTGCGACAGGTCGATCTCCACTGCACCCACCTGAGGCATCTCATTCCCGAATTGGATCATCGCATTCTTGAAATCAGGACCTGATTCGTGATTCCAGAAACCCGGATGTAGAATGCGAATAGCTCGCCCATCGGTCGTGGTCAGTCCATCCCGCCTCAGTCGTTGGTGGAGCCAAATAAGCTGAAGCAAACGTTCAGGTGGAACCGGATCCACCTCGTGCAATAACGCAGAATCGATATTATTTTCACGCCATTGTTCGTAATAATTATACGGCCAGCATTGCACGATCCATTGCTTTTCCGATGAGCAACTTGCAAAGTCAAGCTTTGCGACCAAATTGAGGATCTGGGTTTAAATACAAATGAAGACATCGTGGATTAAAATTTGGGGGTTGGGTTTGAGCATGATGGGTGCCTTGGGGATTCTCGAAATCCGAGGCGCACCAACACTGGCACCTGCAGCATCGACGGATATCCGCCGCGACCCAACCGTTGCTGCGATCGAGGTTGCCATCGGCAGCGTGGTAAATATCAACGCCAAATCCATCGCAAAACGACAAGGTTATTTCTATGATTGGTGGCGCGATGCATGGGCGCCCTTTACACAGGAGTTGCCCCCTGAAATCAGTGCAGGTTCGGGGGTCATCATCGACGAGGAAGGATATGTACTTACCAATATTCATGTCATTGAGGGTGCAACAGAAATCAGCGTGAAACTGAACGATGGCCGAGTGTTGCCTGCGCGAGTGGTGAGCGGCACAAGGCGAAGCGATGTTGCATTGTTGAAAATCGTTGGAGGAAAGACCGAGACGTTTACCCCTCTGAAATTCGCTAAAGACGACGACCTACTCTTGGGGGAAACCGTCATCGCCTTGGGAAACCCGTTTGGTCTCGGAGGATCGGTAAGTCGTGGAATTCTGAGTGCCAAAACCCGAAGATCTCAGGTTGAAGATGGGCTTCTGGATAGAGAGGATTGGATCCAGACCGATGCAGCGATCAACCCCGGGAACAGCGGGGGCGCGTTGATCAATCTCCGTGGAGAATTGATCGGGTTAAATGTCGCAATTTATAAAGAAGGAACCGGCATCGGTTTCGCAATTCCCATCAAACGTGTCAACGAAGCGATTGGCGAAATCTTCACTCCCGAAGGAGCAGCAGCTCTCTGGTTTGGAGCCCGTGTTCAAGCAAACACTCGCGGGTTGGTTCTCGGCCGTGTAGAAGCGGGCAGTCCCGCTGAGAAAAGCGGGCTAGAATCTGGCGATGTTGTTTTACGTGTGAACGGCCAGACTCCACGTACGGTTTTTGCATTCAACAGAGAACTGCTCAAGTCGGGTGACCAAGAAGACGTGAGCATCTCCCTGCAGCGTGGAGAAGCCCGCCAATCGGTTTCACTACGACTGGTTGCAGAAACCACATTCTTCAACGCAGATCTGATCCGAAGGAAAATCGGATGCACGGTACAGGAGGTCACGCCCGGAATCGCGATGCGAGCTGGCCTCGATTCAGTCGCTGGAGTCATCATCACTGCCGTGGAGAAGGATAGTCCCGCTGGAACTGCCAATTTAAGTCGAGGAATGATCATTCTCGGTATGAACAACCAAGGCGTTAACGGCATCACAAGCACCGCTCGTTTTCTGAACAGTTTGAAACGAGGCACTCCGTTTAAAGCTTCACTTCTGGCAGGTCGCCCTCTACGACGCGTGGTTGTAGAGTTGCGCGTCCGCTAATTTCCGGCCAAAGTTCAATGCTATTCCGACGCAAAGCGTCTGATCTATGACTGAGCCAATGATCGAAGTAGTCAACCTGACCAAACGCTATGCGGGTCACCTTGCGGTGGCCAACGTGTCGTTCACGGTTGGGCGTGGCCAGATCGTGGGACTCCTAGGCCCGAATGGCGCGGGGAAGAGTACGATTTTACGGATCCTTTCTTGTTTCCTTCCTGCAACTACCGGAACCGTGCGTGTAGGTGGTTTTGACGTTTTTTCTGACACCGATGAGGTCAGGCGGCGGATTGGTTACATGCCTGAAAACAACCCGCTGCACCTAGACATGCGTGTGCGGGAATATCTAAAATTTCGCGCCCGCCTCAAAGGATTGAGTCTGGCCGCATCACGCGAACGCGTTGCGACGGTGATGGAAATGTGTAGCTTGACCGAGGTAGATCGCCGCATTATCGGTCAACTTTCTAAGGGATTCCGGCAAAGGGTTGGACTAGCTGATGCATTGGTCCACGAACCGGAGCTGATTATCTTGGACGAACCCACGATCGGTCTCGATCCGAATCAGTTACGGAGCGTCCGCCAATTGATCAAAGAGCTAGGTCGGAAACATACTATCTTGCTCTCGACCCATATTCTTCCTGAAGTCGAGGCCACTTGCAGTCATGTGCTAATCCTCCACCAAGGACGAATTCTTGCTTCGGATCGCACAGAGAATCTTCAGCGCAATATTTTCCAGAGCGGACCTGCCATCGCCGAGTTGACCGGTAGCACTACGGCGTTCCAAGAATTTTTTTCCGTGCAACCAGAGGTGGAAACCGTGGATATCGTGGCCACTGACGGGGATTGGAAACGGATCACTTTGACAGGACGCGATGGGTTGGATCTACGACCCTTGATCCATTATTGGGCCTGTGAGAAAGGCTGGCCTCTTCGCGAACTGACGCACGGTCGGCATACTTTGGAGGATGTATTCGTGAAAATAACCCGCACAGAAAAGGAGGAATAGGGGAATCATGCGAGTTTACCTAACCCTGCTGCGCCGGGAGTTGGCCAGCCATTTTGTTTCTCCCACGGGCTACGTGATCATCTGTGTCGTGTTGCTCCTCCTCGGCTTCAGCATCATGGACATGTTGCCCAAACTTAACGGCGATGCAACAGACACTCCGATCACGCGGATTTTTTATGCTACCGTTTACTTTTGGATGCTGATGCTCCTCACGACACCTGTGATGACGATGCGGACATTTGCCCAAGAAAAGTTCACAGGCACATTTGAGACCCTCATGACAACGCCGGTGAGCGACACCGAGGTGGTGCTAGCTAAATTTAGCGGGGCACTCATGTTTTTCATGGTCACGTGGTTGCCATTGGGGGGCTATATGGTTGTCCTGAACGAGTATACAAACCAGACGACCACAGCATTCGATTATCGAACCTTGCTGTGCACTTATTTGGGTATTGGGCTATTGGGTTCGGTTTATGTCGCCCTCGGTTGTTTCGCCTCGGCACTAACACGCAGCCAATTAATTGCGGCGGCAGTGAGCTATGGACTCGGTCTCACCATTTTCTTATTAAGTCTTCGATCGTTAGTTCCCGTCCCCATGGCGGGTTGGCAGGCCAAAGTTTTCGCCTATATTTCCCTCACAGAACATCTGGAAGATTTCTCGCGAGGAATTATTGATACCAGCAACCTAGTATTCTACCTGAGCCTGACAGGCATCTTCCTGTTCCTGACCCTGAAGGTCGTGGAGAGTCGGAGGTGGAAATAATCCTATGCCTGAGGAATCTCCAGTCAGTTTTTCCAAATGGCGTCGCTGGTCGATCGGCTTCAACGTGGGCGTGTCCACCCTTGCGTTGGTGGCAATCCTCGTGATGGTCAACTATCTCGCCATGCAGTATTCGTGGCGTTTTTACGTGGGCGAATCCGAGAATCCCCGCCTCACACCCCTGAGTCAACGGGTCATCGCCTCTCTGACTAACAAAGTAAACATCATTGTTTTCTTTGATCGGAGTGAAGGTTTGTTCGGCCCCGTCCGGGAGCTGGCTAAGGAATACGAATCGCGGTCAGCTCAAATAAAAGTGGAGTTTATTGATTACCGAATGCCAGGTAGGGCAGAGATGATCCGCGAAAAATACAAACTCGTCTCCGGTCTCGATAGCAGTCGGGTGATTTTCGATTGCAACGGACGATACAAAACAATTCTCGCCAGCGAACTCTCAGAATTCGACATCTCCGACCCACGCGAAATAAAACGAACGGCGTTCAAGGGTGAACAACTGTTCACTTCCGCCCTCGTGAGCGTCACGGATCCCAAGCAACTGAAGGCATATTTTACCCAAGGCCACGGGGAACTCGATCCGGTCAACACCGGAGATCGAGCAATGAGCAAGTTTTCACAGCTTTTGATCGAGAACAATATTGAGGTCCATCCACTACCTCCATTGAACGGCATCGACATCCCCAACGACTGCCAATTACTCATCATTGCAGGAGCCGAAAAAGCATTTACAACCGTCGAATTGGAAAAAATCCAACAATACCTTCTGCACGGCGGACGATTGTTTGCGTTGTTCCCCTGGGACTTGCGGCGAACCGGACTGGAACGACTATTGGCAGACTGGAATGTTGAAGTCGGCCTTAATCAAGTGCGAGATTCAGTTCAAGCCCAGGCAGGGGACTCGCAGACCTTAGTGGCGAGCCAGTTCGCAAATCATCCAGTGACTCGACCTCTGCAGCGTTCGAGCCTTAATTTCGTCATCCCGCGCACGGTTGGTCAACGACTGCAGGGCAAAGGCGCAGCCGATTCGGCCAAAGTAACTGAACTTGTTTTCACGGGTCCAGCGGGTGAGGTCGTCGGCCGCATTGAAAATGGCAGAGGGGAAATTGAACGTAAGGGAACAATCTCACTTGCGGTTGCGGTTGAAAGAGGTGGAATCCAAGGCGTCAAGGCGGATCTAGGTTCTAGTCGCCTCGTGGTTGTGGGGAACAGCCTTTTTCTCAGCAACGTGTTGTTTGACAGCAGTGGGAATCGAGATTTTGCCCACCTTGCAGTGAACTGGTTGCTCAACCGTGATCTCTTGCTTGGGGACGTTCCACCGCGTGCAATTGCTCGGTATCGGGTCAATGTAACCGAACAGCAACTTCAACGCCTCAGGTGGGTGTTTATTGGCATCGTTCCCAGCTCTGTGTTGCTCCTAGGTCTCATGGTGTGGATCCGTCGCCGGAGATAGGCCCAAGATGAATTCAAAAACCACAATTCGGTTGTTGATAGTGGCGACCAGCCTTTTTGTCGTGATCTGGTTCATCGATCGTCGCCAGCGCGCATCGGGTGAATTCAACTCAGGCCCACCCAATCTTTTTTCGGAGTTTCGAAGGACCCAGATCGTTGCCATTGAATACTCCACAACGAACAACTCGTTAAGGGCGGAACGGGTGGCCGATGGATGGCGCCTCTCCATTCCTGCCTATCCTGCACAGAGCACACCGATCGAGGCCCTCCTCGATACTCTCGGCAAAGCCAAAGTTTTAGGCCGAATCACTGCCCGAGATGTCATCGCCGAAGCGGCAGGATTGAAATCATTCGGGCTCGAACCACCCGTCGCGACGGTCACTCTACTTTATCCACACGGAAGGGCAGACCTAAAAATCGGTTCCAAAGCTCCTCTAACTGATCAGCTTTATGTCCAAAAACTTGGTGAACCTGATCTGTTTGTGGTTGATGCCGCACTCTGGAGAGCGTTGCCGAAATCCACCGTGGAATGGCGATCTCCACAGCTTCTACAACTCACCGGCGTACCTTATGATCATATCCTCATTCGCTCAGGATCGAGAATAATCGAAATCGAACGCACGAACCGAGTCTGGCGGTTGACAAAACCTTTGCCTGCCCGTGCTGACTCGTTGCGAATCGAACAGTTGGTGCAACAACTCCAACTCGCCCGCGTTGACCAATTTGTATCCGATTCAACCACGGTGGATCTCGAACGTTTTGGACTCCAGACCCCTGAATTGGAACTCCAATTCCTGCAAGGGACGAACCGACTCATCGGGCTCGAGTTTGGGAAAAGTCCCACCAATGATCTCACGCATGTTTATGCCCGGCGACTTTCACAAACCAACATCGTCAGCGTCGATCGCGCGTTACTGGAGGCATTCAACCTTCCGCACAAAGCGTTTCACGATTCTCGCTTAGCTAATCTAGAGGCAAGCCGTATCGACAGCATCGAGATTCGCGGCTCCGAGGAATTCGCGTTGCAAAAAGGAACCAACGGGTTGTGGCGATTAACCCAACCATTGGAATCGGCCGCCGACCTTCGTCTGGTCAATGCATTCCTCACCAACCTTGCGTCGCTTGAAATCGTGGATTTTGCCAAAGACGTGCCCACGGATGCCGAGTTGCGAGAATTCGGACTACTGCCGCCCTCACGCACCATCGTCCTACGCACAACGATCACCAACATTGCAGGATTGGTTACGAATTCCACACTGGTGCAAATGGAATTTGGGACGAATCGGATCGATACCTCCTTCGCCCGACGTCCTGACGAAACGCCCGCATACCTAGTTCGGTATGGAGATTTGTTGGATCTCCCGAAATACGCTTTTCAACTTCGCGACAGGAGAATTTGGAATTTCCCTAGCTCGAACATCGTCGCGATCACCTCTTCTTTCAACGGCATCAACCCTCGGATTGTGCGAAGCCCGTCATTCGGTTGGGCCCAAGATCCGATCGTCAACGCGGCGGTGGAGGAATCCATTTTCAGAGCAAGCCAACTGGAAGCAGTCGCGTGGACGGCTCGAGGAGATTCAAGACTTCGCTCTCTAGGGTTCAATAACCAATCCTTCAGTCTCAGTTTCGAGGTGTTGGTGAACGGCTCAACACAGACAAACCAAATCACTTTTGGTTCTAGGTCCCCTAGTCAGAACATCTATGCAACGGTTGTTCTGCCGAGCGAAACCGAACGCCTTGTTTTTGAATTCCCGGGCAGAATTTACGCAGATTTGATTGCACAACTAGGTCAAGTCTTCCCAACCCCTTGAATTCCTAAGACCCGAGACCGCTTAATCCATGTCTCGTCGCGCTCCATCCGCAAAAAAAAATAGCATCCTCCGGCGGGGGCTTCGTCTCATTCGGATCGTGTGCTTGACCGTGGTTCTCTTGATTGCTGCGGCATTTCTCTGGCTGAACTTTGTTGGGATCCCGAAACACCTCCAACGCCTCCTCCTTGATCCTCTCGAAAAGCAACAAGTGTTTCTGGAAGCTGGACGAATCCGGTTGCGAGGGTTCAGCGAGCTGTTGTTCGAACGGGTCAGGTTTCGCGATTCCAAAACCCAACCAATTTTTGAACTGGAAGTCCCATTGCTTCACCTCAACCTGAATGTCCAATCACTCCAAGAATCGCGGATTCAACCCGAGACTCTCCGCTTCAATCATTCAACTCTTCGGGTTCATCTATCCGCTACAAACTCCTCCTCCGAACTCATCGTCACAAACATCGCCGTTGACCTGCGGGTTCTCCCGGATGACCGATGGGAACTTACTCGTCTCACCGGTGATCTCCTCGGCTCACATATTGATTTAGCAGCGACTCTCACCAACGCCTCAGCGTTGACCGCGTTTCGATCGGAAAGCGGGTCAAAGCAAGCAACTACAAATCAGATTGCGTGGCAACCAATGGCTCAGGAATGGCTCGACCACCTGAATCAAATCCAACTCGATGGGAGACCTCACCTCCAAGTTAAGGTTTCCGCCGATGGACTCAAATTAAGTGCGCTCGACCTCAACCTCAAAGCTCGGGTGCCGAGAGCCAATAGTCCATGGGGCAAATCAGAGGCGGGGTTTTTCGAGGCAACTTTTGGACCAAGCGAAGACAAAAGTGATCTCAAGTTGGTTCTGCATCTGGACGCTTTGCGAACCGGTTGGGGTGAGATTGATCAACTGGATATCAAATCAGAAACAAGTTATTCGTTTCTGACCAACAAGGTCGCATTTCATTCGGGTTGGGATTTCCAAGCGCAAGAGATTCGCACTCTATGGACCCATCTAAAGAACCCTCATCTCACCGCGACAACCCTCCAAATCAGGACCGCCCAAGACGAGTTCAAAACGGATCTTCACTTTCAATCTGATTCTGTCGTCTCCCTCGGATTTAAGAGCCAGAAACCGCACCTTAGTGCCTCCCTTTCCCATCACCATCCTTGGGCACTGCTCCATCAGGAATCATCCACCACGAACTTCTTTAACTTCTGGAATCACCCCAATCCTTGGCATGGAGATTGGCATTTAGAACTCAATGAAACCGATGGAGAGGTCGGGAAACTTAATCGACTGATTTTCGACGGAACTATCGCCAAGTCCACGAATACCGCTTCCACAGATCTCGACCATTGGCCCGAAGCTTCTTGGTCCCGACACGTCGAATGGTCAGGATCAGGCAGCATTGAAACTGCAACTCTTGCAAAACTCGAATTCCATAAAGCTTCTTTCGCCGCCCTTTGGCACCCTCCATTGCTCACTGTCAGCTCGCTCGATGCGGATCTAAAGCAAGGTTCAATTCACACGCAGGCCACTGTGGACTTCCGCGATCGGCTCATCGCGTTCAACGGGAACGCGTCCCCTGCCTTGCAGACTTGGAGCCCATTCATCCCAGCGACATGGGAACCTTGGTTTTCAAAACTCAAATTCGAATCCAATCCCAAACTTGAATTTCAATCAAAGATTCAACTCCCCCCATGGGATTCGCCAACAGATCCATGGGAGATCACCGATTTAGCCCAGATCTCAGGGAATGCCACCCTTTCAGCAACGCATATTGGTTATGGTGATTTTGTCCTTCAAAAACTTGATACAGAATTGGTTTTTACCAATCAAACCCTCCAAATCCCAAGCATTGTTTTACTCACAACCCAAGGGCCGGTGCACGCATCCGGCGTGGTCGATGCCCAAACCTTGGATTACCAACTGAGCGTGGAGTCCCGATTTAATCCAGAGGCTTTGGTTCCGCTTTTTCCAGCAACAGCGACTGAAGGGATCCGATTCGTTACATTCAACAACCCACCTTGGGTGGACGCAAACCTGAAGGGGAACCTCACTCATCTGTCCGATCTCTCCGCTCAGGGGATGGTTCGTGCCACCAATTTCACGGCGCGCAACGAGGCGTTCAAGGATTTTACCGCCTCCTTCGATTACACCAACCAAGTAATTCTTTTGACCAACCTGTTGTGCCATCGAGGAGGGGCCGAAGCAGTTTCCTCGCAATCCCTTGGTATCGACCTGCGAAGCAATACACTCTATATCACTAATGGATTTAGCACTGCGGATCCCTACGCGATCACTCGGATTATCGGCCCAGAAACCGCTGCTGCCATCGATCGATACCGCTTCTCCACACCTCCATCCGTGCATGTCAATGGCAGAGTCCCCTACACCGACATTCACGGTACTGATCTTTATTTCTCTGTCGAAGGCGATGCTTTTAGTTATTGGCGTTTCAACATTCCTAAGATCACGGGCCTCATCCATTGGCAGGGAGATCGGCTCTGGATTACAAACGTTCACGGCCCCTTTTATGGGGGGAAATTCGAGTGGCAAGGCGAGTTTACCTTTTTCCCTAACGACGAAGCCGATTACTCATTTCTTGCACGAACCGAGAACATCAACCTCTCCGCGCTACTCAGCGACATCGCCCCAAGTGCCAGCAGCATCGAAGGCAATGCCAATGCCATCTTGGAAGTCACCTCCGCAAACTCTATTTCAATCAATACATGGAAAGGTCACGGCAACGTCGAGATGTCCGATGGCTTCCTGTGGTCCATTCCGCTCTTTGGTTCGTTTTCAGGAATCATCGATACGCTTTCGCCCGGCCTAGGGAAATCTCGACTCAAATCCGGCACAGCAACCTATACGATCGACAATGCCAAGGTTCAAACCAAGGACATGGAACTCCAAGCTCCGGCGTTCGGTCTCAAATACAAAGGCAACGTGGGCTTCGATGGAACCCTTGATGCTCGCGCAGAACTTGAACTCCTCCCCGGAACGCTATTGTTAGGTCGCATATTTGCTTTGGCGTTTTGGCCACTCAGTAAGGCTTTCGAAACCCACGTCACGGGAATGATCGAGAATCCGATCGTTGAATCCGTTTATTTCCCGAGCGTCCTTCTCGCTCCCCTTCGACCGGTTAAGACCCTGAAAGAACTCCTCCCAAAACCAACCAACCCTCCCGCTGCGACCCCTTAAACCGTTTGACTCGCACCCGTTGGGCTTGCGCTTTTTCCCAGCCGTTTCCATGCAAGGATTCCTACTGTCACGGAGATGACTGAACACACAAGGTAAGGAGTGTGAGGATGGCGGTCCATGAGAACCGTGGCGAATGTCGGTGCGATGATTCTCGCCAAACTTCCTGCACTTTGGGCTACCCCCAACGCAGCCCCTTGCTCAGAGGCGGGAGTCAAAATCGAAAGCAGCCCGAAGGTTGGTGGGCGATTGATCCCAGAGCCCACGGCAAAAACTGCCAACCCAAATACTAACAACGGAAGCGTTGTCGCATACGGAAGAATTGCCAACCCTGCGCCAGTGACAAATAGACTGATCGCAATCAGCTTAGGTTCACCCATTCGTTTCACCAATTTACCGATCGCACCTCCTTGGATCACTGCCGCCAAAACTCCACAATACCCAAGAAAATAACCAATTGCCTCCATTTTATACCCAAGTTCGCGAACGATAAAAATTCCGAAAGTAATCTCGAACGCTGCAAAACAGAACGTGGCAAAAAAGTATGAAACAATCAAAAATCCAACCGTCGGTTTACGTAAGAAAAACCGCCATTGATCGAGTGCCGCTCGTTTCGCTACGTGTTCGCTGCTGGGTTTCAGACTCTCCTTCAACACCAGATACCCGAATAAGAAATTCCCGGCGCACAACGCCGCCGCAACCCAACCCGGTCCTGAAAGCCCAAGGTATTTGTTACTCAGCGCACCTAAAATAGGGCCCACGATGAATCCAAATCCAAACGCCATCCCAATCAATCCCATGCTTTGCGACCGTTTCTCGGGTGGGCTGATATCGGCGATATACGCGGAAGCAACTGATAAGTTCGCGCCCGCAATTCCCGCAAAAACACGCGATAGAAGTAACACCCAAAGAGCTGCCGGGCCTGTCATGGTGGACGCATAGGCGAACATGGCATACGCCACCGCTGCACCTGCATTGCTAATCAGCAAAACCGGCCGACGCCCGATCCGATCCGAAAGCCTCCCCCATGCCGGAGCGAACAAAAACTGCATCAAAGAAAACGATGCGGAGATTGCCCCAATCATCCAACCCGCAGCACCAAAATCCTTGATATAAAGCGGCAGGAGCGGGATCACGATCCCAAAACCAATGAGATCAATAAAGACACTGAGGAACACGATCAACAATGAGGGTTTCTTCATGGTAATCCTATTCCTGACCACCCAACAGCCCGACGCAATTTAACAACATCACCGGCGCAGCTTAGTGGAGTGGCAATTCGAGTCAAGGGAACGACTCAAAGTGGAAACTACTCGGAGTTCAATTCTTCGAACTCTTCGATGAATCAGAGTTTTGGTATGCACCAAAATCGTTGAACCAATATTTCTTGGCGAATCGATACATCCAATGTTTCTCCGGGATTTCGTCTCCGGGCAAATATTGGCTCATTCGAGGTTCCATCGCCTCCAGTTCGGCCATCGCTGTTCCGCGAATGGTTGTGTCACGAGCACCGTGTCGTTTGACTAAATCCCGGACCAGATCGGGTCGCTCCAACACCACGCAGCCTCGCGTCGCTTGAGCAGAGACTCGCCTAAAATCCGCCAAAAATGCCGAACTCCGAAGCGTCTCGAACACTCCTCGTTCGTCTCGCACATTTTCACACGCAAACTGGATGATCGGACACGGTTCGATCTCACCCTTCGGCGAGACATGATGACTCACTCCAGTGGACATTGGACACAGAGCCTGACCACGATCATCGTAATAGGCATCGATCATCGCGATCGGCAATTTGGCACGCACCTCGACCACAAACTTCCGGATCCGCACCAGTTGCTCAGGGCGCAACGCTAATTCCGGAGACATCTTCGGCCCCACGGGTCGATACGTGTGATACCACGCGTAGTGAACTCCGCGTTTGATCAACTCGTTTAACCAATCCTCCGTGAGCAAGTCATCGATGTTCGTCTGACATAGACTTGTCGCCACCCCCGTGAGCAGGCCCGCCTTCAAGCAATGGTCCAATCCTCTCAAGGTTCGCTGAAAAACTTCTGGTTTCCCCCGTCGTTGATCGCTAACGATTTCTCGCCCCTCGATACTAATCAGCGGTGTCGCATTACCCAATTGGCGGAGGCGTTCGGCGGTTTTTTCCGTGATCAACTGCCCATTGGTAAAAATCTGAAAATAACAATCTGGATGAGCCGCAATCAGATCCAACAACTCAGGGTGCATGAACGGTTCACCCCCCAGAATTCCAAAGAAACTATTCCCATGCGCCTTCGCATCGTTGATCGTGCGATTCAGTGTCGCTAGATCCATGCTTTCGCGAGGTGCTTCCACATCCACCCAGCAGCCTTGGCACCGCAGGTTGCAACTATTCAGAATGGAGAGATAAAGGAACGGAGGAAAATAATCACCTTGCTTCAACCGTTTCTTAAACAGTTGGACCGACCTCATCCCTTTCCACCCAAAATTCCAAGCGAACTTCAGCAGACATTTTTTGTCCGCCGTGCGGAGCGTTCGAAAGGCGAGTGCTGGAAGCATAAGATTGGATTTAGCTTAAGGCACCACAGGTGCTCGGGCAGCCTCAGCCTTTGCTGCGGCCTCCACCGCACGCCGTTGAATTTCCTCAGGCGACGGCAGCGACATCAACACTTCCATGGGGATATCCCCGCTCTGCGCCAATTTAACGAGACATTTTTGCCGTTCTTTGAGCGCTTTCTCCGAATCTCGCTCCTTCGAAAAACGCGACTTTGCACGGTCACTCCGATCCCTGAGCATCGCGTAAACATCGCCTCCCAACAACGCGGAGATATCAATTTTCATCTTCTCCCGTTGCAAATCAGCCTCCGTCACCATTTCGCCATTGATCGGGCCAGCCTTGTATTTGGGGAACATGATCGCCGCCTCGGGGCAGACCCGCGAACACGCCGGACAATTGGTTTTACATTGATCCTGATTTTGAACCTCTAGCCGACGCCCTTCGTCCACCCCATAAACACCGAACAAACAAAAACTCAAACACTGCATGCAATTCGTGCAGCGGTCGTAATCGATCACTGGAAACCACGGCTTCCACTCTCCGGGCCGAGTCGCCCCTTGATCCGTGCGAAAACTATCCACCACCTCAACCACCTGTGCTGGGCTAATCTGATCCAAATCCTTGAACCCGAGTGGACCGTGATCCGTGTTCGCGGGTTGATCCTCCGGTCTCACGCCTCCAAATCGACCCAGCGCGAGCACCGCTCCCTGATCCGCCACCGAGACCCTTCCCTCCACCGCAGGCAAAGTCACACTGTAACCACGATCTAGCAACGAACGCAGTAAGTCGAACCGAGCAGTCGCTTCTAACGGTTTTGACCCTTCGCCTTCATACAGCACAACACGCACCCGTGTGGAAGAATTGGAACTCATGTTTTGGTTTTCAAACGGCGTATATTCTGATCGTTTCCTATGGAGCTTCCACTCCCACCGGCTTTTTAGTATCAGCCGGAAGATTCGGTTGCAACTCGCTCGACTCCAATCGACCAATGACCTCCGCCGGGGAAAGCGTCCGCATATTGATGATCTCCGCACCGTCCTGCGGCAATGTTGCTTTTGAAGACGCAAACAACCATTTCACCGCCCGTGGAAAACAAGCCACCACCTTCACCGTTCCACTTTCCGCGAGTCGCTTCAGGCTCGGATCGCGCCTCGCCGAAAGTTCGCAAAGATCGGCAACCGCTTCGAACGCCTGCCCTGATTCGGAGAGGTGACGCAGCACCGCCGCCTTGGTCTCAGCAGGAACAACCTGCGCATAAGTACAGTTACAATAAAGCAGTCGAGGTGAACTCATAGTGCAGACATCTTCAATTCATCGAAGTCAATCGATGGGTCGGCTGGGGTTTCCCCGGTCGAAAATTTTCTAAGTGCTCGAGCCGAATAAATAAGTGAGGAATCGTTTCTCCGGCCAAGCGTAACGCCTCCGTCACCGCTTTATGGAGCAGCTCTGGTGCCGCTTCAGCCCGTAGGTTGATAATCAATTGACCGCTCTCAACAGGTTCCGAAAGTTCCGATCCCAACTCCGGAACCCAATCGTTCCGCACCGAATTGATAATCCCAATCTCCCCCAAGCCAAAATCCGGCGAAAGCGTCATCTTCAGGTGCGCCACTTCGGATCGATTTCCAGCGAGAACCCGTTGAGCTTCCACGGCCAAAATCTTGAGCAACCGATTGCCATCAAACCCTTTTCGAGAGGAAATTTGCACCGTCGCATTCAACCATCCCAACAGAGCCTCACCCTCCGCATACACCTGATAATCTACCTCCATCGCGCTCCCCGGACCTTGCTCCGAACCATTCAATCGTTCGAACCAAGCCTCCAACCCTAAACCTTGCCTTGCAGAAATCTCAAAAATCTCGGCTTTCGGAAATTTCGTTTGCAGAACCTGACGAAGCCGAGCCATCCGCTTAACCGAAACGAGTTCCATTTTATTAATCACGATCAGATCAGCCTCTTCCAACTGTTTCCTGTAAATATAAGTCACCTTGTCGCTAAACTTGGGACCCTCCTCCAGTCCCAATACCCGCCCCGCCCGAATCGGATCCACAACCACACTCAAAGGTGCCACGCAATACTCCGCCCCATACATCCGCCGCAACGGATAAGTCACCGTCGCCACCAGATCGGTGCAACTCCCCACCGGCTCCGCGATAAACACATCCGGTTGAGTCTGGGCGGTCAACCGTCGCGCCGCCTCGGTCAACGAATCGAAACGGCAGCAAAAACACCCGCCTGCAATCTCCTCCGTCGCAAACCCTCGCGATCGCAACGTCGTCGTGTCCACCAACTCCGACCCTTGATCATTCGTAATCAACCCCACCCTCAACCCTTGGGCTACCCAATGCGTTGCCAAACGGGAAATGCTGGTGGTTTTTCCAGCACCCAAAAACCCACCCACCATCACATAACGCGCCCGCAACGGCCCCTTCGTCGCGGATCCGCTGATACTCTGTTCTCCTTCACTCACCGTGCTCATCCGATTTCTGCTTCTCTAAAATTTTGTCGATCGTTTTATCCAACAGTTGACGATAACTCTCCACGTCCAAACACTGAGGGTCAGGCACACCCTCTACCACATAAAGCCATCCCGCGCCATAGCAGTCTTTACTGATCAACGAAATCTTCTCGCGCAACGCCGGATTAATACCCTCAAAAGTTCCATCCGCGATGCAATAGATATCCGAAATTGCCTTAAACCCTTCCACCCATCCAAGGATCTCTCCTGTCCGAACCTCCGAACCCAAAGAAAGCTCAAACCCGAAATCCACCATATCTCCCAACATCCGAGTCGCAAACCGAGTCAACCCCACCCGCCACAACCCTTCTCCCTCCGGGGCAATCCACGAATGCGATGCGCTGTAACGATAGCTCACCGGAAGGTGCGTCACAAAATGCGATCGTCTATAAGCAAGTGATTCAGGACGTCCAGTATTCATCAATACAACTCAACAAATCACAAAACCACCCCTAGGGAAAGCCCGAGCAAACAACAAACATTCCACGACCATTCTCTCAAGGTGACAAATGACCCGTGCCAACTTCGGTGGGGCAAGGTAGGGTGGGGGCATGATCTACTTCGACCACAATGCCACGACTCCGCTTCATCCAGCGGCGCGGGCGGCTTGGCTCGAGGTTCAGGATCGTTTCCCTGCCAATCCTTCCAGCCCCCATCGTTTGGCATCGCGAGCGGAACACGCCTTAGAGGAAGCTCGCGCTCAACTCGCTCAAATCCTCGGGTGCGAACCCTCGTGTGTGGTTCTGACCTCAGGTGCCACCGAATCTGCCAATCTTGTTCTTCATCATTTCTCACGCGTTCTGGAAAAGGATCGTAATATCCTCGTCTCAACGATCGAGCATCCCGCTATCCTGAGTCCCGCAGCTCATTATTTTGGGTCACAACTTCGATTGGCGCCGACTACGTCTGGAGGCATGATCGATGTCGATTGGTTCGAAGCTGCATTCCAAGATCAACGTCCTGCCCTCGTCGCTCTGATGGCGGCCAACAACGAAACGGGGGTTCTCCAGCCTTGGAGGCGCATCCTTGAGACCTGCCAAAATGTTGGTGTTCCTTTGATTGTCGATGCGACTCAATGGGTGGGTAAACTCCCTAGCGGCGACCTCGGCAAGGCCGATTACGTGATCGGTTCGGCCCATAAATTTGGCGGTCCCAAAGGGGTCGGTTTTCTGAAATGTCCCAGTGCCGTCAGCTCGCTTCAGCCACTCCTTTTGGGTGGTCCCCAAGAAAACGGCCGGCGTGGCGGGACTGAAAATGTGGCGGGGGTCGTTTCCATGGTAGCTGCCCTCCGACAACACACCTCAACCCTCGCGGATCCCAATGTATTGACAGAAAAAATAGCCACGCGTTCCAAGTTCTGCACCGAGCTTGTCCAAGCTCTTCCGGGCGCAACGATTCTAGGAGGCTCAAACCCTGTGCTTTGGAACACCGTTTCCGTCCTGATGCCCGAGGTGCCGTGCCAAGCCCGGTGGGTCGTCAAACTCGACCGCGCTGGGTTCGCCGTCTCAACAGGTTCCGCTTGTTCCAGCGGCCAAGAGAAGCCCTCATCGGTGCTCACCGCGATGGGTTTGGGGGCGCAATCCTCGCGGATCCTCCGTTTCAGTAGCGGCTGGGAAACACCCGCGTCCGATTGGGATTTATTATTGGCTGCGTTAAAACAGGTTTACCAAGACCTCAGCCAGTCGTAATCCTGCTCCTCGCTTTACTTCAAAACGCGTCCGAGGAATTGTTCGATGCGTTGCCGACAAAACCGATTCATCGGGACAGTTGCATCCATCGTGTGCGGCCAACCTTCTAAACGTTCATACTCAAAACGCACCCCGGTTTTTTTTAATTTTTCTGCGAGAACATCACTCTGTTTCACACCCACAATCGAATCGATCACCCCTTGAAAAATCAGGGTCGGAGGACTGTTCGAACCCACCAAAAACAGAGGAGACGCTTGACGCCATCGTTCGGGTGCCGAAGCCAATGGCGCGCCCATGAAATCTTTGACCACCGAAACATCGTTCGCTTCAGGCGCGGTCAGATCGGTCGGTCCATACAAATCCACCACTGCTGCGACCCGATGCGGATCTCTCCAACCAGAAGTCGCTTTAGCCTCCGCTTGTGCTGCGGTGTAGCCGACCAGCAAGCTTAGATGTCCTCCCGCAGAACCACCCACAACCACAATCCGCTCAGGATCCACCCCCAACGATGCCGCATTCATCCGCACCCAACCCACTGCTGCCTGACAATCGGATAACTGTTGATCGACTTTCCCTTCCGGAAACAATCGATAATCAATCGTCGCCGCCACAAACCCGCGTGTCGCAAAATAAGTGGTGTAAACCCGATAATCTTGACGCTTTCCAGTCCTCCACGCTCCACCGTGAATAAAAATTAATGCAGGAACTTTCCCCACCGAATTAGAGGGCGAGTGAATATCCATCAACAACGGCCGATCTCCCACACGCTTAAACTCCACCCCCAACCGTTCCACAACACCCGCCGGGACTGGAGGTTTCATATCCACCAAATTCATCGCCCGTAAAATCAGAGATGCGTAAATTTGCTTTTCACTCCCGAACCCTCGAGGCGCAGCACCCGTCCCATCCCCCCGATATAAGAAAAGCCATAGCCCAGCAAACGCCACCAGCAATGCCCCCAGCACAATGCACACGGCCCGACCCAGACGACGTAATGACATGCACAACCATTGTCGTTTGAACTGATCAAAGCCAAGCCAATAACGAGCACTGTCGGGCTATTATTTCGCATTTGTAGTCCCCGCTCTCCGAGGCGTAGCATCCCTGCCTATGGCATTGATCGGTCAACGGAATTTATTAGCGGTCGTGCGAGAAGCACCGCCGGGGTTGTATCTGGACGCCGAGAATTTGGGCGAAATCCTACTCCCCGGTAAATACAAAAAACCGACGATGAAACCCGGCGTTCTCGTCGATGTTTTCGTGTACCTCGATTCCGAGGATCGGCTCGTCGCGACCACCGAAACTCCACTCGCCATGGTTGGCGATTTCGCCTCCTTGACCGTCGTCGGAGTCCATCCCCATGCAGGAGCTTTCCTCGGCTGGGGTTTGGGTAAAGATTTGTTTCTGCCTTTTCGAGAGCAAGCGGGCATTGTCCGCGTCGGCGATCAAGTAGTGGTGTTTGTTCACCTCGATGAAAAATCGAACCGCATCGTCGCCACCATGCGTCTCCATCGACACCTGAGCCAGAAACCCCCAATCTACCGAAAGGGCCAAGGCGTTAGCCTGTTGATTATCGAGAAAACTCAACTGGGCTACCGTGCCATTGTGGACAACACTCACGAAGGCCTCCTCTACCACGATACCGTTCACACTTCTCTCCCCGTGGGAAGCCGAATGCCGGGGTTCATTCGAGCATTGCGTGCCGGCGAAAAAATCGATCTCAGCCTCGACCCGATCGGTTACCAGCGCGTCGGCTCCTTGCGAGATCAAATCCTTACCAAACTCGCTGCCAATGCAGGAACATTACCCCTGAACGACGACAGCCCTCCTCACACCATTCGAGCGACGTTCGGAGTAAGCAAAAAATCGTTCAAACAAGCATTGGGTGCATTGTATAAAGCACGGAAAATCCGATTTTCTCCCGGAGGAATCGAACAAATCTCGTCCCAAACCTCTCCTCAAAAACCTTAATCCTCCGACGAAACCCTATCGATTGCGCGGTCGATGAATCGGTTTTTCTTTCGGCGTTTCCGGTGTCGAAGTTTGCTCGGTCGGTAGAAGTTTTTGGTAAACCTCAACCCGACAATCGAATCCCCCGAAATCAACGACGGATCGCCATTTGAGTTTGAGCACAGGATTCTGGCTCAAAATATGGACAGGGTTAGCGAAGACGAGTTTTCCACCAGGCTGCAAGACCGCAGCGGCAACCGATAACAAATCTTCGATCAACCGTTGAAGGTCGCCTACATGAACCCGCTTACCCATCGGCGGATTCGTGATGATTAAACCGATGCTGTTTCGCCCCAGCCCCTCGACCCGGACGAAATCACGGAAATCCCCACAAACAAATTTTGAACGCACGTTGGGAACACCCGACGCGGCGAAATTAGCTTGAGCAATCTCGATGGCCTCCGCGCTCCGGTCCGTGCCGTAAACTCCGAGGACCCCACCAAGACGAGTCCGCTCGATGAGCTCTAGGCCGGAGCCGCAAAAAGGATCCCAAATCACCGCGTTCTCCAACGTGCCCGCTAACCGTGCAAGACATGCCGCGAGTGGCGGGTGAGAAGCAGCAGGCACATCATCCTGTCGATAACAGAATCGGGGATCCGGAGTCAGCTTGGGTGTTAATTCCACCGAGTCGATTCCGTCATGCGATCGAATAGCAATCGACCACGGAGCTTCTCTGGCGTCGTTCAAGATTTCTGGGCAAAGCGCATACGCACGAGCTGCTAACAGCCGCACCGCACCGCGTTGATGGCCCTTTGAAACAAAATCAAGCCGGTAACGGATCGAGCCCTCGGTGAATGCCTTGAGCAACCGACGAGAAACTGGCGATGTCATCACCCGCGCCAACGATTCCAAAGTCTGCTTTTCCTCCACCGCACGCACCGAACCCAGCACAAAGCTCAAGAATCCAAAACAACGAAGCGAGTAAAGGTCTCCTAAGGTGAATGACTTAACCGGCGTCAGAGCAACGAGACCACTGCGAACCTCGACAATCCGAAATTGGCCTTTGGCTTGAATCGCTTCCTCGACTTCATCCTTCACCACTTGCTCCAACCCGTAACGACCATGCAGATGAATCCGCAACCCCCCAAACTCCGTGAGCACCTGATCCATTCTCACCCTGCTCGGAGCTTCTGACCGCGCCAAATTCGCACGAACTTTTTGTTCCGTTTGGGCCCCTAATTTTCCCGTTGGCCGGCTCAATTCCTGAAGGGTGGCGACCCCGCCAATTTTGGAAAGCGTTTGGCCTAGAAATTTTTTCTCACGATCCTGCGTTGTTTTCCGCAGTAAACTCAGCAAATCCTGCTCTTCACTCAGCCCAGCTCCCAACTTCGGCAAGGCCGTCATCGCATACCGCCTGATCCGCTCGTCGGGATCCTGAAGCAACCCACGAAGCCATGGGCGCGCTCGATCCTTTTGCTCCACGTTGCCAGTTTCCGAAAACACCACACCCACCGCACGAATCAATGCCACCCGTTGACCTCTCACTTCTGGCGTGGCTGAGTTGAACTGGGGAACCTCCTGCTCCCAAAGTTGCTCACACGAAAAGCGCCGCAATTGTTCGTAGAGTTCTTTGGTGGGTTTTTTGTCCGGACGTTTCTTCATTACATCAGCCCATCTGCAGTGCTGCAGGAGCCTATCTCTGATCCTAACAGGGATGCCACAGACGCACATCTAAAACCTTCTCCGACTTGCCCGCACCAGATTCCGTGGCACCATAAGGTTCGCATGAGCAAAATCGTCGGCATTGATCTGGGAACAACCAACTCCTTGGTGGCAGTCATCGAGGCGGGAATCCCTTTTGTCATGGCCGATAGCGAGGGCTCCCGGCTAACGCCCTCGGTCGTGCATTATGGCCCACAATCCAAGGTGCAGGTCGGT
>SXQI01000037.1 GCA_005793025.1 Verrucomicrobiales bacterium | reverse complement strand
TGAACAAACGCACCGAGGATGGTTTCAGTAAGTTAACCTCCGCTCTCAATGCCTTGGCCTCCGATCCAAAAGGAGACCCCTACAATCTCCTCTTTAATTCCTCCTGACCTCTACCACCCGCCTCCACTGACGCATTACAAACTATTTTTGGTTACTTTCGAGTGGTGCCTCGACAAGAGGTTTTTGCAACTGGAGAAGTGCTTCCACGGCCGCAGCACTCTCCGCCTCTTTTTTGCTCTTTCCTCGACCCGTGCCCAACGCTCGGTTCTCGTGAACCACCGTGCAAATAAACTCACGATCGTGATCTGGACCGGTTGCCGAGTCGAGACGGTATTGCGGGGCTTCTGTTGCGGTTGCTTGTAACAATTCTTGGAGTTCACCTTTGGGGTTCTGGAGACTTGGAATGACTTGAAGTTCACCAAATATGTCCCGAAACAGATGCAGAATAACCCCGCGAACCGTCGAAAAATCGCTGTCCAGATAAACCCCACCGAGCACGGCCTCGAAAGCATCTGCGAGACCCGATGGCCGTAGGCGACCACCACTCATTTCTTCGCCTCGACTCATGATCAGGTGTCGGCCGATCTCCAATTTGGAGGCTTGATCAGCCAATGTTTTGCGATTTACCAACTGAGCCCGCGCTTTGGTTAATGGGCCTTCACCGAAGCCGGTAAACCGCTGGTAGAGTTCCCCAGTCAAAACCAACTGCAGCACCGAATCTCCTAGGAATTCCAGACGCTGATTATGTTGGACATTTAACAGCTGATCGTGGGCCACCGATGGATGAGTCAACGCCAGACGAAGGAGCGAGGGGTCTTTAAAGAAATACCCCAAATTGCCTTCAAATGACGCAAATTCCGACACAGGTTGGGTTATAACAATGTTGGTACCGCTTCCGAGTCAGGTTCAGAACTACCCGAGCCGACCACCAACTCAGGAACGATCGTGTTGGGCGGCACAACTTCACCCCCCAGTCCATGCTCCAATAGCTGAAGGATATCGCGTTGCACCGATTCCAATTGGTTCAATTGCAAACACGGATCCACGATCATGAAAACATCACCGGTCTTCGCCTGCTCGTAAATCAACACTCGACGATCGCCTTCCTTGACCTGTCCCTTTGCCTTGAGGAGTCGTTTCCGCTCCAACATCACGGCGAGGACAAAGCGCGCTCCTTCGTGAATGGGATCATTTTGCAGCACCAGTTTTCGCAGCAAGCTCTCTGCTGTGTCCTTTTGGATCGCATCGGGCGGAGCTGCTGGTGGTGTCACATAAACGACCAGCCATTGTGAAATGAATGGATTTGATGAGCCAGCGATGGCCATCTGCGCGGTCTCCGCTCGCCAGCAAATCTCGCACAAATCTTGCCGTTCCAATCCATGGCTCCCTTCTCGCAAGGTGGTGTGAAAAACCTCCTTTTCCACAAAATGTTTGTGGCAACCTTGGCACACGTGCGAACGCGCTTGAATATTCCAATCGATCATGGCTCCCGAATAATCTTTAAAAAGCTTACCGCGAACCGATTACCTCCGCCACCCATCAATTCGCTTGGCTTGAATTCTTATTGCTTTTCTACTGCATCCAGTAAATAAGGAATGAATGAGAATCTCCACTTTCTTTTCAATCGGGGTGCTAACCACGATCGCGGTGGCATCGAGCCTCGCGCAAGGTGTAACCAATCCGAAGCAAGAAAAGGTCGCCACCTCGGCACCTGTGACCAAAGCCAAACCCGTTGTCGTCGCAAAGCCAAAACCCGTTAAGGTCAATCCTCCTCAGGTTTCTAAAACAAAACCTGCGGATGCGAACAAATCTCCCAACTCATTTTCGTGGAACGGCCTTCATGTCTGGTTGGCGAAGCGTTTGCCGAACAAACCTGCGCAGGTTGTAAAAACAACTCCTGCCCCTGATGGCAAAAAAGCCTACCCTGTAAAAACGAATCCTCCGCAGGTTGCTAAGGCGAAACCTGCTCCTGTTGCTAAACCCGTGGCAGTCGCCAAACCAAAGCCCGTTCCCTCGGTCAAAGCTGTGCAACCCGTGAAAGTAAACCCTCCGCAGGTCGCAAAAACAAAACCGGTCGCCCCCGTTAAACCTGTTGTGGTAGCAAAGTCCAAGCCAGCTCCTGCGATCAAGCCCGCACCAACCGCCAAACCAAAGGTTGTTGAAGCCGTGGTCGTTCAGGCTGCTCCCCGTGAGCTGACCAAGAGCGAAAAACTGGCTGCGCTGCTAGAATCGTATAAAGCCAATGCAATCACTCCAGTGGAATATCACGAACGACGAGCACAATTGCAGCTCCCCTCCGTAAACTGATTTTAAGCCCTTTAGTAACGCCCCGGCATCCGTGCCGGGGTGTTTTTGTTTCATCGGTGATTGAACGAAAACACCGAATTTGGCATAACTAGGATGCATGCATGATTTTCGTTACAGTGCTGGTCAGTTGTTTTGCGAGGGTGTTTCGGTAGAATCCCTTGTCAAAAAGCACGGCTCACCCCTCTATATTTACTCTCAAGCAACTCTGACCAATCATTACCAGCGTTTAGATTCATCGTTGGCAGAGCTGAATCACCTCATCTGCTATGCGATGAAGTCCAACTCGAATCTTGCCGTCATGCGAACCTTGGCCAACTTGGGGAGCGGATTCGATGTGGTGAGCGAAGGCGAGTTGAGACGAGTGATCGCAGCAGGAGGGGACGCTTCAAAATGTGTTTTTGCAGGTGTTGGCAAGACCGAACAGGAGATCCGTTATGCTTTGACCCAAGGCATCTACGCGTTCAACGTCGAAAGCGAACCCGAGCTACAACGCATCGATAAGGTTGCAGGAAAATTGAAGAAAAAAGCCCCGATCGCAGTCCGGGTAAATCCTAATGTCGACGCACATACCCATGCCAAAATCACCACAGGCACTTATGAGAATAAGTTTGGCATTGCGTTCGAGGAAGTTGAAGGCGTGTATGCTCGCGCCGCAAAACTAAAGAATCTGCATCTGCGCGGGATTCAAATGCACATCGGTTCACAATTGACCCAAGTGGATCCATTCAAAACTGCTGTCACCAAAATGTTACCTCTAGTCGAGAAATTGAAGACCAAACACGCGTTGGAATTCTTCAGTATCGGTGGCGGGCTCGGCATTGTTTACCAAGGAGCTCTTGAGAGTGGCGCAGCCTCGTGGTGGAAGCGCGCCGAGGCTCAAGAAATTCTGACGCCAAGTTCCTATGCTCAAACTCTTACCCCGTTGCTAAAGGGTTTAGGCCTACGCATTTTGATCGAACCCGGTCGCTTCATCTCTGGCAACTCCGGGATTCTGGTAACGCGAGTCGAGTATGTGAAACGCACCGGACACAAAAATTTCGTAATCGTCGATGCGGCAATGAACGATTTGTTACGACCAGCGTTTTACGATTCTTATCACGAAATCGTGCCTGTTCTAAAAAAACGAGATGTAACCATTTCAACGGATGTCGTCGGGCCGATCTGCGAATCTAGTGATTATTTTTGCAAGGACAGACCGTTACCAAAGCTCGTCGAGGGAGATTATATCGCATTGCTCAGTGCAGGAGCTTACGGCTCCGCGATGGGATCAACCTACAATAGTCGCAGTCTCGCGGCCGAAGTCTTGGTGAATGGGAAAAAATCTGCCCTCGTGAGAACCCGGCAGTCTTTGGAGTCCATCTGGCAATACGAGTCTTTTGCTAACTGGCAACAGCTTCGCTAACACCAAACTTATCGATGACGAAATTAACCGCCATTAAGATTCTGGTGGCGGTGGGTGTTGTTGGTTACCTGATATCATCCCCGGTCTCGCGATGGTGGTTGGAGCGGCGCGAGCATCGGTTCGATTCACTCATTTTGGAAGCGGGTCGCCGCTACCAAGTTCACCCAGCTCTCATCAAGGCGGTCATTTGGCAAGAAAGCCGGTTTCAAGCAGACGCCCTCGGCACCAAGGAGGAGATTGGATTGATGCAAGTCCGAGAAGACGCCGCGTTTGAATGGGCTGACGCAGAACACTTAACTAATTTCGTTCACGCCGAGATTTTAGATCCAGAAAAGAATATTCGGGCAGGAACTTTTTACCTCGGCAAGGTTCTTAAACGCTACCGCAACACCGACAACCCGCTCCCTTATGCCTTGGCGGATTACAATGCGGGCCGTGCAAACGTCCTACGTTGGAGCAAAGGTCCCGCCACCACCAACGCAATGGCATTCATCAACCAAATCGAATTCCCAATGACCCGACGCTATGCAATTTCAGTGATGGATCGCTACAGAATTTACCGCGAACAGTTCAGTTCACCCACCACCCGTTCGAGGTGAACAGGAAGTGGATTATTCCTTAGGCAGAGGAACTTGCGCAGGGCGGCTTAGGTAATAAAGCAAATCACGGACTTCCAGTTCTTTGAATTGCGTTAACAACCCTTCGGGCATCATGGAAATCTCGCTCAAGACAATTGATTTCACTTCGTTGCGTGGAAGGACTATTGCTTCTGTTGCAGTCAAAATGGTAACAGATTTCTCGTCTTGCTGTTTTACGATTCCAGTGATCACCCGGTCGTCCTTCGTTTCGATCGTTGAGGATCGATAGTCATTCGGTATGACAGCGTTGGGATCAACAATGTTTTGAAGAATGTAAGGAAGATCGCCTCGGTTCGAACCCGTGAGGTTCGGTCCGACTTGTCCGCCTGTCTCAAACAAGACATGACATTGCTGACAGGTTTTACTAAACAACAACCGACCACGGCTGGCATCACCGGGTTGAGAACCGCCTGCCCGATAAACTTGGGTGTATTTCTCGATTTCTGCTTTTTGATCCACTGTGGAATCGCGCATCGTCCCCCATGCTTTATCCAATTGGGCACTGAGTTCGGGGTTTTTCAGATTCCTCAACTGCCTCACAAGGTCGGCAGTCAAATCTCCGCTGACGATCTTCCCTTGATTGAGTGCAGCAATAAGTTGGCGTGCGTAGTTGAGACGTGATGCGAGAGTTGCCAAAGCATCCCGTTTTTCACTCGCTGGTAAGGACGGATACACCGCGAGAATTGCTGAAGCTGTTTTGGGATCATCGTAATTGGCCAGACCGCGCAATGCAGCAGCACGAATCGGAGCATCGTTTAGAAGCAATTGTAAGACTGGGGAAAGTTCCGGATCCCGAACGGCGAGCAAGGATTCCAAAGCGTTGCGACGAGTCTCAATCACTGCGGAGACGTCGCTGACAAGTTTGCGGAGAGACGCGAGTGCTCGATTACTCCCAAAGGTTAATGAGAGCGACTGCACCCGACTCCGAACTTCTGCATTCGTGCTAGCGGCCAAATTCTGTTCCACACCCAGCCAACCTTTGGGCATCGGCGCGGATCGCTGACCTTTGAGTGCATCGGAAAGTCCCCGTAGGACATCCAATTGAAACTGCACGTCCGAAGATTTTCCAAGCACCGAAGCGATCTGAGCAATTGGCGAAAGCTGATTCTTTGCCACCGATACTCCACTCACCCCAGCAATGCGTCGTGTGATAAACTCGCGAACGCGTGGGATTTTTGACTCAGCCAATAGTTTGACCCCTCGAGAAGGGTCACCCCCCACTGAACCTTCTGTGGCATACCAATATAAATAAGGCAGATTGTGATCCTCGGCGTCCTCACCATGGGCAAGCAAAGCAGTCAAAACTGGCCAACGCTTTTCTGGAGCTGACCGTTGGATTGCCGAGGCGATATACAATCGCACAACAGCCGACACATCTTGCCTCGCCATCTGTACACACTGAACAAGAATCGCATCAGATAACGGTTTATCTTGGGAGATGAGCTGAAGTGTCCACGCACGGACATACGGCTCCTTTCGCAATAGCAATTTTTGCGAATACTCCTCCGTCAGTCCCCCAGTCGCATGTAAAGCCCACAACGCCCGGAGTTGGCGAGTCACATCCGTATTGCGATCGAGAATCTTACGCAGCCCCTCGTGAACCGCAGCATTTCCTCCACGTTCCTGCAAGACCCTGCGAGCATGTCTCACCAACCACTCGTTGCGGTGCAACTGCAGTGCCACCAATTCGGCATCCGTCTTTTTTTGGAGATCAACAGGCTCAGACTTCGTTTGTTTGTAAACTAATTTGAAAATCCGCCCATTGTCCCGATCATGGCCATTGGGATCGTTATGGTGGCATTGATTCTTGTCATACCAATCAATGATATAAACCGATCCGTTCTGGTCATACTGCATGTTCAACACCTGTGACCACCGGTCATTGAATTGCACGAAATCAGCCCCGTGTTTACCGACAAAACCCGAACCTTTTGGCTGCAGACTATCCATGTTCAGCCTTTGGCCATGGATATTATTCATGAAGGCTTTGTTGCGATATTCAGCCGGGAAACTATCTCCAAGATACATCATTAACCCCGCGTGCGCATGACCGCCCCCCATGGTGTCAGATCGTCCATTCCCTGCATGCGGACCCTTATCTCCAGCGTAATGGCGGTGGTCAGCAATCGTCTTAATGTCGTCGTAGGTGTGGGGATTAAAATGTTGACCCGCTTGGCGTTCATATCGACCACCATGGATCATGTGGTAAAAATGGGGAATGACACAGGCCTCGATCAAGCACTGACCATACTCATCAAAATCGATCCCCCATGGATTGCTCGTTCCCTCCGCAAAAACCTCGAAGCGATGCTGCGTAGGGTGATAGCGAAACACTCCTGCGTTGATTCGGGTGCGGTCCTTATCGCTTGCCCCGGGCTTACCCACGTTTGAATGTGTAAACACCCCGTGGCATCCATACAACCAACCATCCGGGCCCCATGTGAACGTGTTCAATGTTTCGTGGGTATCCTGATAGGCGAAACCATCCAAGAGAATCTGCGGCTGTTGATCCGGTTTATCGTCGCCGTTCTTATCCGCGATAAACATCAGGTAAGGCGCGGCACCAACCCAAACACCACCAAAACCCACTTCCAGACCACTCACCAAATTGAGGCCCTCGATAAAAACAATACGCTTATCAAATTTCCCGTCCCCGTTGGTGTCTTCCAAAATCAGGATCCTATCCTTGCCCTGCCCTTCTGGAGCACGGCGGGGATAAGTGTAAGCTTCCGCTACCCAAAGACGCCCTCGATGATCCAAGGCAAACGCGATGGGCTGCTTGACATCGGGTTCCCCTGCGAACAAATGCATTGTAAAGCCGGGAGGGACTGCAGCAGCACTCGCTGCCTCCTCAGGAGATAACCCTGCGAACTTTACCGTATCCACCTCAGGCATCGTCGCCTGTGCTTTAGCTAATTTAACTTCATTGGCGAAAACTGGCTGAACTTTGTGAAATTTGAAATCATCATAATTGATATGCCCCCAAGGCCCCGCATGTTGATCCACCACTCGAATGAACATGGATTGACCCAAATGCTCCTTGGTCTCAACAACCACTGGTTTCAACGTCTCCGAATCGGTTCCGGAGATTTTGAAGAAAACCTTTTGCGTGTCAGCCCTCACCAATTCGACCCGTGTCGCCGCATGGACGCCGCCACCCACTAAGAAACTTGCGAACGGCTGGGTTACCTTGAAGGGAGTTGATGTAAGAGTCCCCTGCCATTCATCCCCGCCGCGCTCAAAGGTGCCTACCCAATAATCTCCGGCGTGCCCGCTCTCCATGTCCGCACGACGGCTCGTG
>SXQI01000295.1 GCA_005793025.1 Verrucomicrobiales bacterium | reverse complement strand
GAGTTGCAAGGCGAGCTGATCGATCTGCTCGCAGCAAGGCATCGAAACGTGATGGTAGTAGGAGACGATGCCCAAAGTATTTACTCTTGGCGGGGAGCCAACTTCCAAAACATTCTCGAGTTCCCTAAACGCTATCCAGGCGCGACCGTTTACAAAATCGAAACGAACTACCGGAGCACTCCGGAGATCCTCGAAGTCGCGAACGCCGCGATCGCAACCAACACCTTGCAGTTCACCAAGGATCTTGTCTCAGCCTGTAAGCCCGGTCCGAAGCCAGTCCTCGCGGTTTGCGGTGACGCAAGTGAACAAGCCGCTTTCATCGCTCAACGCGCACTCCAACTCCGCGATGAAGGCATTAACCTCAACGACATGGCGGTGCTTTACCGATCGCACTTTCATGCCATGGAACTTCAATTCGAACTCACACGCCGCAACATCCCTTTCAGCATTACGAGCGGGCTCCGATTTTTTGAACAGGCACATATCAAAGACATCGCAGCGTTTCTTAAACTTGCTGCCAATCCTGCGGACGAAGTGTCGTTCAAACGCGCTGTCCGGTTACTACCCGGAGTAGGCGGCAAGGGGGCTGAAAAACTCTGGGCAAATTTCCGTAAAAACTTCACCCAACTCCCCAAAGATTCCAACAATCCACTCGCTTCCGCCCTTCAAGGTTGCAGCCCGATCGTTCCCAAAAAAACGACGGTCGCATGGGCAAATTTCTCCAGCACGTTCGCTCAACTCGAAGGCCCGAAGGTTCGGGGAAACGCCGCAGAAATGATCCGCCTGACACTCGAAGGGTTGTATGAAGATTACCTCGAGGAAACTTTTGCCAACGCCAGCCAACGCCAAGAAGAAATCGTTCAGCTCACCCATTTCGCACGCCAATTCACGGGTCTAGACGAATTCCTGACACAACTCGCCCTCCTTTCCAATGTGGATGCCGAGGATCACAATACGGTACGCGAGGAGGAACAACTCAAACTCTCCTCGATCCATCAAGCAAAGGGCCTCGAATACTCGGTCGTTTTTGTAATCATGCTTTGCGATGGACTTTTTCCGAGCCAACGATCTATCGACCGTGCAGGGAGTCTCGAAGAAGAACGTCGACTGTTCTACGTAGCGGTCACCCGTGCCAAAAAAGAACTTTATCTCACCTACCCTCTGATCCGCATGACTCGAGGCATGTCGGGCGATGCGATGCAGCAACCCTCTCGATTCATCGAAGAAATACCAGCAGCCCTCCTCGACGAATGGAGCCTTAAATCACCAAGTTTTTACGGGTAATTCCTCCTTCACGCAGGTTCACGATGGATGAGATTTTTTGGGAAGAACCTTGAGGTGGTGGTAGGAACTGGATTCGAACCAGTGAAGGCGTAAGCCAGGAGATTTACAGTCTCCCCCCGTTGGCCACTTGGGTATCCTACCGCACCAATTGCGGAGAACTCACCCGCAAGGGTCGAAATAATTAGGGCAAACCGTGCTCCTTGTCAACCCGCCACGCATTGCCTACCGTTGCGCCATGTTTGAATCGCTGTCAGGTAAACTCCAGAATGTTTTCAAGAATTTGCGTGGTCTCGGAAAAATCTCCGAGGCGAATATCGCAGATGCCTTGCGAGATGTTCGCCTAGCACTTTTGGACGCTGACGTTAATTTCAAAGTGGCTCGCGATTTTATTGACCGAGTTAAACAAAAGTCCGTAGGTGTCGAAGTCATCCAAACACTCCACCCCGGCCAACAGATCATCAAATTGATCAATGACGAGCTTGTTGCCCTGCTAGGTTCGGAGAACGCAGCCATCAACCTCGATTCCAATCCTACGGTGATCATGATGGTGGGGCTCCACGGTGCCGGTAAGACGACTTCCAGTGCCAAACTCTCCCGCCTGATCCAGAAACAGGGTCGGCAACCCCTGCTCGTGGCCTGCGACGTCAACCGACCTGCTGCCATGGATCAATTGGCCACCTTGGGAAAACAACTCGAAATCCCAGTTTTCCTCAAAAAAGGTGAAACCGACGTCCTCAAGATCGTCCGCGAAAGCCTCGAGTTCGCTAAGGCTAACCACCATAACACGCTGATTCTCGACACGGCTGGAAGGCTCCAGATCGATGAACTGTTGGTGCAGGAACTCGTGAGGGTCAAGGAGATTGCCCGACCTCAGGAAATCCTCTTGGTTCTTGATGCAGCCACTGGTCAAGAAGCGGTCAATGTCGCAACGCATTTCGACAAGGCTCTCCAGATTACAGGATCGATCCTGACCAAACTCGATGGCGATGCTCGAGGCGGAGCAGCACTCAGCATGAAAGCGGTCACCGGTCAACCCATCAAGTTCATGGGTGTCGGAGAAAAACTAGAGGATTTTGAACCGTTTCATCCCGAACGCATGGCCTCGCGCATCCTTGGAATGGGTGACGTGGTCAGCCTAGTCGAACGTGCCGCAGAAGCTGTCTCAGAAGCCGACGCCCGACGCCTCGAGGAGCGGATGAAGAAGGGCCAGTTCACTCTCGATGATTTTCTAGAACAACTGCGTCAGATGAAAAAACTGGGCTCCCTCGAAAGTATCGTCAACCTGCTCCCCGGAGGCGGCGAAGCACTGAAGAACGCCGACCTTTCCAAAAGCGAAAAAGAATTCCGCCGGATGGAAGGCATGATCTGTGCAATGACCTTTAAAGAACGCCGTTACCCCCAGATTCTCAACGCCCGCCGACGTCAAAGGATCGCCAAAGGGAGCGGCGTCACTGTGACTGAATTGAACAACCTTCTCAACCGCTTTGGTCAGATGCAGCAGATGATGAAGAAAATGGGGAAATTCCAAAAAATGATGGGCCGAATGGGAGGGATGCCGGGAATGCCAGGGATGCCCCACCTTCCGGGAAGGCGGTAAATCGCTCAGCATCCCTAGTTCCCGCCTCGGTGAGAATGGCTCACGCGACAGCTCAATTGTAATATAAGTCGCTCTATTTCAACAGGTTAAACACATCGTTCTCGTTTAGATTGAGTGAGGTTGATGCATTAGATAATCTCTTTCATCCCTTGCTAGGATTATGGGGCATTCTTATACCTAATCCGAGACGTTGATTTTCCTCATAAACGCCGTAAGCTATTCAGTTCAGTTGTGATGCTAGCTCGAATTGAATTGGGCGGCTGTCCTTATGAACGAGAATATTCAGATACCTTCGAGCCAAAACCTTTCCTTCGTGGAGGCTCTTTACTCGGACTATCTGCGTGACCCCTTATCGGTCTCGCCAGATTGGCAATCTTACTTTCAAACACTCACCAACGGCGATGCACCGAGCAGTCCCACTTTCGGGCCAAAGTTTGCGGTTCGCAGTATTTTTAATCCCACAGCCGAAGTTCAATTGACGGGAGTCGAGAACCACTTAACCACAGTAGATCAGGCGAAGCTTCGTCAGGATCGATTGGATCAAATGGTCCGATCCTTCCGAATGCGGGGCCACATGATCGCGCAAATCAACCCCCTTGGGTTGCTTCGCCCGTGCCCTCCCGAATTAGATCCTAGCTATTACGGGTTTACCGAGCGGGATATGGATCGGAAGTTTTCGTGCGCGACCTTGCCACAGGAGGGAATGCTAACGCTCCGAGAAATCACCGATAAACTTCGGAACACTTACTGCCGCAGTATTGGAGTGGAATACATGCATATCGACGAACTACCCGTTCGTCGATGGTTGCGGGAGCGGATGGAAGGTACCGAAAACCGACGCGAGATAACTCGACAAGAACAATTGCGGATCCTGACGCGGTTGACGGATGCTGTGACTTTCGAGGAATTCATTCGGAAGAATTTCATCGGAGCCAAATCGTTTTCTTTAGAAGGTTCTGAAAGTTTGATTCCACTCCTAGACTTGGCTATTGAACGAGCCGGGGATCACGGGACGAAAGAGATCATCATCGGGATGGCGCATCGTGGTCGGCTCAATGTCTTGGCCAACATCATGGGGAAAAGCCCGAGCGAAATCTTTCGAGAATTTGCGGACGCTGACTCCGACACCGCTGCGGGCCACGGTGACGTTAAGTATCACAAAGGCTACAGCAAAGATTGGAAGACGGCGTCCGACAAAACGGTTCATATTTCGTTGTGCTTCAACCCCAGCCATTTGGAATTCGTCAACCCTGTCGCTTTGGGTCGCGTTCGATCCAAACAGGATCGGATGAGCGACACCCAACACACGCAGGGTTTGGCAATTTTGATCCACGGGGATGCTGCATTCATTGGTCAGGGTGTCACTCAGGAGAGTTTGAACCTGAGCCAGTTGGATGGATACACCACTGGGGGTACCCTCCACATTATCGTCAATAACCAGATCGGTTTTACGACCAGTCCACGAGATGCACGTTCTTCCAATTACTGTACGGATATTGCGAAGATGATCGGAGTTCCCATTTTTCACGTCAACGGCGAGGATCCCGAGGCGGTCGCACAAGTGGTCGAGTTATCCTTGGAATTCCGGGAAGCGTTTCAACGAGACGTCGTCATCGACATGTATGGCTATCGACGTCTCGGTCATAACGAAACTGACGAACCTTCGTTTACCCAACCCTTGCTTTACAAAGCAATCCAGAGTCGTAAACCCGTTCGGGAAGGTTATTTGGAGCACCTTCTCCGGTTAGGCGGGCTGACGATGAAAGATGCCCATCGAATTGCGGAAGCGCGACAAAAGGTGTTCGAAAAAGAGCTAAATGCATCGAAATCTCCCACTTACCAACCTCCTGCCCCGAAGCCCCTCACAGCTTGGACAGGATTATTAGGTGGCCCAGATCGAACTGCGGCGGAAGTAAACACAGGGTTTCCCAAGGACAAACTCATCGAGCTCGGTTTAGCACAGACTCAGCTTCCACCGAGTTTCCATCCTCATCCAAAAATCTCCAAGTTGCTCGAGCTCAGGGCCAAGATGGCGACTGGGAAGCTCCCGCTCGATTGGGCGATGGGTGAAGCATTGGCATGGGCATCCCTCGCGAACACTGGGACGCCCATTCGCCTCAGCGG
>SXQI01000036.1 GCA_005793025.1 Verrucomicrobiales bacterium | reverse complement strand
TATGCATTCGAGACGATTAAGAAGTCTCCGCCCGCTGGGGAGGTAAAAACCCTTAAAAAAGTTTGGCAGTTCGACTTCGATCCTACGGCACCCAAAACAGAGGTGCATCGGTTTAACACTAATCGGCGTGAGGGCCCCAGTAACATCTACGGACTGCCGGTGCTGCACAACAATCGACTGTTTGTCGCGGGGGGTGGCGATATTTTTTGGGGAAAGAATTCGGCATGGGTGAAAAGCGTGGATCTCAGAGGGATTGGGAAGACTCCTTCAGGTGTCGCAGAATGGGAGTATCCATTAGAAAAACATGTGATGTCCACGCCTGTAATCGTGGATGGATTGTGTTTTATTTCTGATTGTGGGAGGAAGATGCATTGTATCGACGCGAAAACTGGCAAGCCTTACTGGACACAGGACATTCAATCAGACGTGTGGGCGTCACCACTTGTCGCGGATGGGAAAGTCTATCTCGGAACCCGTAGTGGCCAATTCTGGGTGTTCGCCGCTTCCCGTGAAAAGAAGGTTCTCAACCAAGTTGAATTCGGTGAGCCGATCAGTGCGACCGTCACCGCAGCGAACCGAACTCTCTACGTGGCCACGATGTCAAAACTCTTCGCCATCAAAGAGGGAGGCATCCCGCAACGATAATCATTGAGTTTTGCGAGTTTTCCAGCTCCTACCAAAACTAAATCCCACCCCCAGTCCTAGCAATCCAGCGAGCACCCCACCGAAGGCCACCACCCGCCGTGTCGCGGAAGTTAACATTGGATTCTCAAACACATTCGCGGAGATGTGCAGACTCGACACCAACCAATGACCATTGGAACGGTGAGCGGTCATTGTAAATCGACTACGAAGTGGAAGGATTGACCCTCCTCCAAAACTGAAACTGTCGTTCATTTCACCCCAAGCCATTATCCAATCACCTTGTGATTGATGGCCAATCACGACGGGTTCTAGGGAAACTTTTTGAATTACCGGTCGGTCGCCTTGAGTCAGTTTTTTGAACGTTTCCTTCAGGGATTCCCTTCCCTTGCAAACCTCCCCACTCTGCCAAGTCACCACCACGTTTGTTGCGAGATAGGCACCAAAACGATCCATGTCGTTCGCTTTAAATGAATTGATCAACCCCTCACGAAGCTGGATCAATTCAGGATTCGTGACTGGGTTGGCGAAAGCATCAACCGCTAGACACCTGCAAACAGTTCCTAGGAGAAGGCTCCAAACCACGATCCAATTTTTCATAATCATTCCGAGAACTCAAAAAGTTGGGGAAGCTGAGATTCTAACCAGAACAGATCTGGTTTAGTTTTTTGATCGCTGAACCCGAGTCGATTAACTCGGCAGCCAAATCGATCCCTTCCAAAATCGATTTAGTCTTCGCCGCCACAAACAAAGCCGCTCCAGCATTTAGCAAGACTGCATCACGTTTCGGACCACGTTCCTCGCCTGACAAAATCGCCCGGAGAATTCGCGCGTTCTGAGATCGATCCCCTCCCGCCAAGTCACCTAGTTGCGCCGGGTTCATCAAGAAATCTTGAGGAGCCACCACGGAGGATGACATCGCCCGACTTTGATAAAACTCCGTGATATGGGTATCTCCCAACGTGGAGAACTCATCCAACCAACGACCCTCTCCAGCGTCCCCACTGACCACCATGGCGCGACGGATTCCAAGACCTTGTAGAACCTCAGCCACAGAGCCACATAAATCAGCCCGAGCAACCCCTAATAACTGCGCAGAAGGCCTCACTGGATTGAGGAGAGGACCAAGAAAATTGAAAATGGTGCGCTGACCTCTTTCCGCACAAAGACGCCGAGCTGGACCAATATGCTTGAAGGCTGGATGATAATTCGCAGCGAGAAAAAATGCGAAATTATGCCGTTCCAACGCGTCGATTGCTTGATCAGGGGTGAGATTAATCTGAATGCCGAGTTCCTCTAGGACATCCGCACTTCCTGACTGAGAAGTGATCGCTCGATTGCCATGCTTCGCGACCACAACTCCGGCTGCGGCGGCCAGTAATGCCACAGTGGTAGAAATGTTAAAGGTGTTCAAACGGTCTCCCCCTGTGCCGCACACATCCAAAATCTCTCCGTCTCGCATCTTCTGAGACATTACAGGTTGAACGCTCAGTTTTCTGAGTTCCCCGGCAAATCCACCGATTTCTCCAACAGTTTCACCCTTTCTTGCCAACGCCGTCAGAAAGTCGGCCTTGGTATCCACAAGGACTTCAGGATCCACCAAGCAACCCACAGCGCCAATGATTTGCGCGGGGTCCAGCGAATGTTGAGCGGTCAACTGCTCGATTAGATTCTGAAGCATAAGACTTTATGAATTCCCGGAACGCTAGAGTCGAGAGGAAATTGGAGGTCCAACGGAGAAGCTTGCTACGACACAACGGGTTGCCTAGGTTGTTTTCCATGGTGGAAGAGGTGTTTGATGTAGTTGATGAAACCGACCAAGTGATCGGACAAAACTCACGGCGGGAGGTGCATCGTTCTGGACTTCGACACCGAGCGGTTCATGTCTTGGTTTATAATTCAAAGGGCGAGCTTTTTCTCCAGAAGCGTTCGATGCTAAAGGATTGCTCCCCAGGGTTGTGGGACTCGTCGTCGTCGGGTCATCTCGATACGGGCGAGTCCTATGATGATTGTGCTCGCCGCGAAGTGAAAGAAGAGTTGGGTGTTAGCCTGCAAGATGATCCTGTGAGACAATTCAAGCTCGCCGCTTGTCCTGCAACAGGTCAGGAGTTCTGCTGGATTTACCGGGCAGCGAGTGAAGGACCGTTCACCTTACAGCCTGAGGAGATTGATTGCGGTGATTGGTTCACAGTTCCCCAGATTGACAAATGGATTTCCGAGTCGCCGCACGAGTTCTGCGAGGCGTTTAAACTGATTTGGGAATTCGTAGCCAAGCCATAATTTTTTCTTTTGGGTTTTGATAACCATTTGCGGTTGCTGAAACGGTTCCTCTCCACCATCGTTTGATTGATGTCGAAAGTTAAAAGTGATCCGGGGACCGATACAATCTCGCTAAAATTACTGCCGTGGGCGGTTTGGATTTTTCTCGCGCTGGATCTCTTGTTTTTTGGGTGGCTTTTTCATCGAGGAACATTCACCCTCTCGGAGCCTTCCATTCAGCCCGTCCATTCGAATCAAACGACAAACCTTCCAACCCCAGAGGATTCTCGATTAGTTTTGATCCAGGAAGGCACCGAACTTCTCGGTGCGGGAAAGAATTCTGAAGCTGCTGGAAAATACGCCGAAGCTCTCAAACTCAACCCTGATGATGAGGACGCCCATTTTAATCTCGGGATCGCGTTGGCTCGCAGTGGACAGCCTGGTGAAGCAAAAAAACATTACGAAAAGGCACTGGAGCTTGTTCCGGATTATGCCGAGGTGCATAACAACCTAGGCAATTTGTTGCTGAATGAAGGTAAAATGGATGAGGCCGTTTCCCATTTTCAACAGGTCATTCAAACTCATCCCGAAAACGCCAATGCCCAAAATAATCTCGGCTCGGCATTGGCTCGACAGGGAAAAATTCAGGAAGCTGTGGTATGCTTTGCAAAAGCGATTGAGCTCCAAAGAGACCACCTCAATGCTCGAGTTAATCTGGCCAATGCTTACATCACCCAAAAACGCCACGAGGAAGCAGTTCAAGAGCTAAGGACCGTTTTAAAACTGAACCCTTCCTATCAACCTGCGGTGCAAGCAATGCGACGGGCAATCGCGAAAACGAGCCGCTAATCGCCTGATTGGACCGTTCCATCGATTCGGAGAACTACGCTCTTGGACTTCGTTGGGAGTTCGAATTTGAGGGTCTTCCCTTGACTCGGCCACCGCACCTCGACGCCTTGGACGCGTTCAAAATCCCCTAGAATCAAGACGGGGCTATCTGAACTCAGGAATCCGCTTCCCGCTCGAATTTCCTGCGCTGATCCACCTCTATTTGCGAATAACGGTCGCACGAAAGCACCGATCGCAGTCGGGTTCTCAGGCGATCCAACAAGCCTGACCCGAAGACCTTGTTTAGATCCGACATTACGCCAAAGGGTTGTGTCCCCTGCATGTTGGGTCACGACAATATCCAATCGTCCGTCATGGTCATAATCGCTCGCAGCGGAGCTTCGTTGTTCTCCGTAAATCTTAATTCCGCTGCGAGTTCCACCAACCGCTACCAACTTCCCCTTCCCATCTCCGAGGAGCAATTGCCCTCGACCTGCATCACTTCGAGAGGATTGGGAGTGTCCTGAAAAAGAGTTTTGAGCGACAAATACATCCGCAAATCCGTCTCCATTAAAATCACCTGTGGTTAGGCCAAAAGCAGGAGCCCACTGCGCTTCGATCGGTAACGGATTAATTTCGAAATGACCACCTCGATTAAGGAGGACAATAGTTGCCAGTGTTTTGGCCTCCACAGAACGAGCGACGGTCTGGATCGGAGTTAATAAGTCCTTCATCGAAGCCTCCCCAAACGCACGGTGCGATGGGAAACGTTCCCGCAACGCGGGCCACGCTGCCGCTAAAACGTTGAGGTCGCGCCGTGGCACTTCCAGGCCACGCTCCTCATCCCATTCGGACTCGATCGTCAACTGCCGACCGTCGCCCGCTAGATCTCCGTAATAAAGGCGAAGCGGATGTTGGGCGGAAGCTTGATACTCTGTGTTTAGTCCAGTGTTTCCTGCGACGAGATCCATCCGGCCATCCCCGTCAAAATCCGCCGATGCCAATCCCATCCATAACCCCGAGTGATTCGCCAGCCCCCAAGCTTCGCTCTGATCCTTCAGGAGCCCAGCTTGATTAATGAGGACTTTGATGGTCCCCCATTCGCAGCCAAGGACTAAATCCGGCCAACCGTCGCTGTTCAAATCCGTCCAGACCGCACTGGTGACTAGTCCGATGCTTTTAAAGAGGCCCTCATGAGGTTCAGAAACCAACCACTCTCGTCCAACCCGACGGTAGAGGTGTGAACTCGCCGCTTCTGGGTAACGCCCAGGAATCGCCCGTCCCCCGGCGAACAAATCGAGCTGTCCATCTCCATCCATGTCAGCCATCGCTAGGGTCGATGTGGATGAGGGGTCCACCTGTTGAACAACCATCCTCACGGCACCGTCTGGCGTGCTCCCAATAACTCGCGGGCCCTGCGCAGCGAGATCCCGATAGCTCGACGAACCTGCCCAAATAAATGCGTTTTGACCTAGCAATCCGCCTCCTAGCACCGTTCCTAATTCGCGTAACCCAAGGTCACTCGCCGGCATCAACCACGAATCAAACCTCGAACTCTTTGTATTCCGAAAAGTTGACAGACCTCCTCCCTGTGTTCCTCCGATGATTAGGTCATCCCAACCGTCACCATCCATATCAATCCAACTCACCGACGGACCCTCCTGCGCTAGGTTCCGAGCCAGCAGGGGTTGCCGCTCCAGTTCGTTGAAATAGGGAGTGACGTGGCGATGCCGAAGGTGAATCGAAGCATCCACAAAGATCGGCGAATCAGGATTGGGTTGTTGTGACTGATTCGAGTTTGGTTTCTCCGTTAGTGATGAATTCTCGTTAATCTCATAAACTCCGTTGGAACTAACGGAAGCCACTTCTGTCCATCGACCACTCGGCCAGCGCACCTCAAGTTTCATCGAGGCTGATCGAGTCGCAAAGACCCGTATCGACGCATCACTCGACAGATACCGACCGCCTGTCATGACCTCTTGTTCTTGGATAAAATCGCCCGCCATCAACCGAATGCGTGCTCCGATACCTTGAGTGTTTTTGCCAACGCCGGTCAGAGCTACCGCGACACGCCCGGCAGTAGTCTCGTTTCGAAATAGCCCAGCAGCGTCATTCAAACGATTCACGACCGCATCGAGGTCTCCATCGTTATCTATGTCCGCCAGTGCCACCCCTTGAGAAACCCCTTCTGTGTTCCAATTCCAAGCAGAACTGACCTCTGAGAATTGTCCATTTCCAAGGTTCCTGAAAGCGGCGTTTCGGCTGGCCAACGACGGAAATTGAAGCAGCTTTTTGGGGAGCCGCTCTTTGGGCCAAGGGCCTTGAGCTACGATGCGCGTTTCGCCATCCATGTCTTGGGTGTCGAACTGATTGCCCGTAGTCACCAGCAAATCCTCGTAACCATCGAGATCCACATCAAGAAACACTGGTGCCCACGCCCAGCCGGTCGCCCACACACCGGAGAAATAGGCCGTCTCCGCATAAGTGCCGTCTCCACGATTCATCTGAAGGACATTGCGATCAAATTGCGGCCTGTTCGTCGACACGCCCCAAGAGGATTCCTGAGGCTCCTTCCCATTGCTTTGCATCATGCGGCGGCGGTGACTCGGTGAAAGCATGTCGAGAACGATAAAATCATCCCATCCATCACGGTTAATATCTGCAAAATCGATTCCCATGGAGAAGGTGCTGGTGTTCCGCAATGCCGTTCGAGCTATCGCCCGAAATCCTCCTTTACCATCGTTCAACCAGAGTCGATCGGGGGTGTGAAAATCGTTGCAAACATATAGATCAGGGAAGCCGTCTTGATTGATATCACGGAAAGCGACCGACAAACCCCAATCGAGAGGAGGCCCTGAAAGTGTTCGACCTTCCTCATCCAGAAAACGACCTTCACTCCAAGACTGAGCTGCAAATTTCCCTGTCCCATCGTTGAGGTAGAGGACATCGGGCTCGCCGCGCTCTAGGATACGACCTTCAGGAGTCATCTCGAGTTGGTCGCGATCCTCGGGGCGGACGCTCCGTATTCCGGCGTTGTTGACTAAGGACAGGCCAGTGCTTCGAATTGTGGAGGCTCGATAATTCCCCACGTAAAGGTCGAGGTCACCGTCTCGGTCGATATCTGCCAACGCCATGGACATGGCACCATAACGACGGATCAAACCCGAGTTGGTGTCTTCGTTGAATTTTCCTCCACCGTCGTTAAGGAATAATCGGGTCCCTCCTCCGATGGAGTTTACTAACAAGTCTAGATCACGATCTCCATCGACATCCGCCAACACGACCCCGGTTGAGAATTGGTAGTTGCAAGCAACCCCTGCGGATTCAGTAATGTCCTCAAATCTCCAACCACCGAGATTCTTATAAAGGGCGTTCGCCCCTTCCAGTCGACAAAGATAAATATCCACGTTTCCATCCCCGTCCACGTCACCCAAGGCCACACCGGAGCCGTTGAGTCGAATTTGGTTCTGACCCGCGACAGTATCAGTCAGGTGATTGGTGAACGTTACGCCAGTAGTCTCGGGCATCAGCCGTCGGAAGCCGTTGGAACCTGCTGCGGGAATGGATGCTGGTTTCCACCGGCCACTCGGAATCGTTTGCCACTCAGCCCGAGCCGTCAGCATTATCAAGGGTAGCCACCACAGAACTGTCGAGAGCCGAACCCATGTTGGCGATCGCACGGAACGATAAGACCCTACCAACCATTGAAACAAGAGGGAATGATTCACTCCTAATGATGGAAAACTACGGTGAAAAACATTTTCTGCTGGATGGGACTTTCTCACGCCAATACACTAAATGCAATCGAACTGCTGATATATCTATGTTTTATCGGATTCAGAAACATTTTCTACTGACTCTCTGGATATTGAGTCTGTTCGGTGCGAGTTGCATCCGTTCGGTGGCTCAACAGGTGGTTTTTGAGAACTCAAAACAATACCTTGGCTACTATAGGCCGCAGGTCGGCGAGTATGGAGATGAGGTGACTCTTGCCGGTTCGGCTCGGTTGATCACTGATTTTACGTTTCAATACACGGGAAAGTTCACTCCCCAAGGGGATGAACGAGCAAAGGTTAGGTTTTATGCCAACGACGGAAACGTCCTGAGCCCCTACTACACGGCTCCCGGAACACTTCTTTATGAGAGCGGGTATTTTCCATTGAACCCCGGTGCCGGCTCTCGCCACATGACGGGACTCAAAGTTGTAGTCCCGGACCGTTTCACTTGGACCATCGAGTTCCTCGGGCTTACTATGGCGAACAGCGATCAGGCTGGATTGCTTTATTTTAACCCCGTGACGGTCGGTCAAAGTTACGGAGATTACTGGTTGAAAACCCAAAATGGTTCTTGGGTACCCTATCAAACGCGTGGGTTGGATGATAATTTTGCGGCCAAGATCGTGGCGACTTATGCCCCGGACTCCACCCCTCGTATCACTAAAATTACGCCATCGGGTCGAAGCAAATATCGGTTACTCGTCAACGTGATTCCAGGACGCAATTATGCACTGGAGTTTGCTGATCCAACCGACCCTAAAAAGTGGACACGGCAATCGACGATTCTGAATGCGACGAATTCCCAGATTGCCCTAATTGCACCAGCCCCTACCCCAGCACGTTTATTTCGCGTTACCGAACTGGCTCGTACGGTTTCGATGCTCGGAGGGCACCCATTGGTATCCGCCAAGGCGATCAAAGGAGCAACTTACGCCCTCGAATATAAGAACAGTCTCAGTGCGACAAACTGGACTCGCCTACCTGACTTCATGACGGCAAGTTCGGACATCGTTTCGATATCAGACCTCTCGAACCCTCCACCCCCTGTCCGGTTTTACCGAATCGTTGATGCCAACAAACGTTGAGTGAATCTGCCGCTAGTTTCCCCGACCTCCCCATTCGTTTTGACAGTGTGCGGCCTTCATTCCTAAGCTAGAAGACATGGAGTCCGGCCTAACATTGCACAGCCTATGGATGGTTGTGCCATTTGCAGTGCTGTTAGGTTTGATCGCGTTGGCACCTGTTTTCGCGCCTAAATGGTGGCACAGAAACTACACCACAATTTCATTCGGTTTAGGTTCATTGGTTCTTGCTTACTACCTTTTGGTGCTGAGGTCTACTGGTCCAATCTTGGGGGTCGCGCATGAATACTTCAGTTTCATTTGCCTGATCGGTTCGCTTTTTGTTGTCTCCGGTGGAATCCACATCGCCGTTCAATCTGAATCCAAGCCGGGGATAAACGTCCTTTTTTTGCTGGTTGGTGCGATTTTGGCGAACGTGATCGGGACCACGGGTGCTTCCATGATGTTGATCCGACCTTGGATCCGATTAAACCGCGACCGCGCCGCGGGATTTCATATCGTTTTTTTTATTTTCATCATCTCAAACGTAGGAGGTTGTCTGACCCCCATCGGGGATCCACCGCTGTTTCTAGGCTACCTCAAAGGAGTTCCTTTCTGGTGGATCACAAAAATGGTTCTGCCAATTTGGGTTGTGGGGCTTGGGTTCCTGTTAACTATTTTTTACATCCTTGACCGGCGACATGCTCGTCGAGTGTCAAAAACGATTTCCACACATCCAACCGAGCCAGTAGAAAAATGGCGCGTCGAAGGGGTGCCTAACCTCTTGTTCCTTGGCATCATCCTCGGTGCAGTGTTCATCAACCACCCGCCTTTCGTTCGGGAAGGTCTGATGATAACCGCTGCCTTGGGTTCTTGGTTCACAACGAAAAAGCAGATTCACGATTCCAATGAGTTCTCCTTTGGACCTATCAAGGAAGTCGCGATCCTGTTTGCCGGCATTTTTAGCACTATGCTGCCGGCCCTTGATTTGTTGCAAACCTACGCCAAATCTGTAACGGGGATTTCGTCTGGGGGGGTTTTCTGGTCGAGTGGTTTCCTCTCAAGCGTTCTGGATAATGCACCAACTTACCTCAGTTTCCTTACCGCCATCGTAAGCTCCTTTGTCGATCCTGATATCGTCCAACAAGTCCAACAACTCGTTCAAACCCAAGGATCCACACTCGCCTCCATCACTGGCCCACAGGCTGAAGAAATTCGAAGGACCTTCGCTGCACTCCAGAATCACCACCACTCGTTACTCGCTTCGGGAAAAGTTGAGGTTGAACATATCAGGATCGCATACCTGATCGGCAATCCAACCTTGAGTATATACCTTTTGGCGATCAGCGTAGGATCTGTGTTTTTTGGTGCCAATACTTACATCGGTAACGGCCCCAATTTTATGGTGAAGGCCATCGCCGATCAGGCGAAAATCTGCACCCCGTCGTTCTTAGGTTTTATTTTTAGATACTCCCTTCCGATTATGTTACCCATGCTCGGACTCGTGTGGTTTTTATTTTTTCGCCACTAGGTTAAGGGGCAACGCCAAGGGCTCCAACCTTTGGGGTCTTTTTCACAACTACCACTTCCCATTACAATGAAATTCATGGATGATTTGGGGATGTAAGTTATTTATAGACAATAGTTTAAGGCGATAGCCGAGGCCCATGTAAAAAGAAGCGAGGCGGCCCATTGCGGGCCGCCTCTTTTTCGTGGAGGCGAAAGGCAAGAAACACCTCCACATCCATTCGCTAAAGGCAAGAAGAAGAATGGATATCCTACTTAAAGGACAACGGAACGATGACACCGTTTACTGAAAGACGCAAGGGGAAAAAACAAACTTGTCGTGTTGTTTTCAAAACCGGACAAATTCAAGCTTTGTTGTTTTCAAAACCGGAATGGTTCATTTTGGGAGATTGGAGAATAGAATCAGAGGTTTGAGCTGATGGTGTGGCTTGGAAGCCAAAATGGAGTGATGTCCT
>SXQI01000035.1 GCA_005793025.1 Verrucomicrobiales bacterium | reverse complement strand
GGTTGAAATAAATGGGCCGAGTTTCGGGTGAATTGTCCTTGCTGATTATGCCACTCCTGAACATCACGGATCTGAGGAAATCGTTCGCCGATCCAGAGGGTCGATCGACCTGCGTGGTCGATGTCCCGCATTTTACTATCCAGACGGGTCACGAAGTGGCGGTGCGAGGTTCGAGTGGTTCTGGCAAAACGACATTCCTCCATCTAATCGCCGGAATTCTCAGTGCGGATTCGGGCCGAATCACTCTGGACGGGATCGAGATGACGACCCTTTCGAGTTCAGATCGTGATCGGCTCCGGGCCACAAAAATCGGAATTATTTTCCAGACCTTTAATTTGCTCCAAGGCTACACCTGTTTGGAAAATGTTCTTTTAGGCATGAGTTTCGGCCCGGGTCCCGATCGAGGTCGAGCACGTCAATTGTTGGATCGGATGGGGTTGACGAGTCGATTGGACTATTATCCCCGTCAACTTTCCGTCGGACAACAGCAGCGCGTAGCTGTTGCTCGAGCGTTAGCAAACCGCCCAAAACTGGTTCTAGCCGATGAGCCGACAGGCAACCTAGACACCGTCCATGCCGCCGCCGCCTTGCGCCTCGTGCGCGAAATATGCCGCGAAGAAAACACAGCATTATTATGGGTGAGCCATGACCCGGCGATGCTCAGTCAGTTCGAGGAAAAGCTAGATTTCCATCAACTCAACCTAGCCTCTGCAGTCCCCACCGCCACGCTATGAGCATGCTACAAATCGTTTGGCGTAGTCTGCGTCAGCATGCTTTCTCTACCGCTGTGACGGCGTTTTCCATCGCGTTGGCAGGGGCGTTGTTGCTCTCGGTCTGGATTCTTCAGGATCAAACCCGCCGCACCCTCACCGGAATGGACGCCGGATTCGACGCCGTGCTTGGGGCAAGAGGTTCCAAGCTGCAATTAGTCTTGAACAGCATTTTCCATCTGGAGGAATCCTCGGGAAATCTGCGAGTCGAAGATTATTTAGAAATCCAAAAACATCCCCATGTGGATCTTGCCGTCCCCCTCGCACTCGGAGACAACCTCAAAGGTTACCGAGTCGTGGGAACGAGCCTCGATTTCTTCACACGCAGCGAATACAGACCCGGTCTCCGATATCGTTTGCAGGAAGGAGGGCGATTTTTTGATCCCAACAATCGAGAGGCTGTGGTGGGCAGTTTCGTGGCACAAAAGCTCGGGCTTAAACCGGGCGATACCCTCCATCCTTCACACGGCTTGACCGATACCAAAGGCCACGAACACGAGGATGAATACGTCGTCGTAGGTATCTTAAAACCGTCGAACACCCCGGCAGATCGCGTCGTGTGGATTCCTCTGGAGGGAATTCAATACATGACGGGCCATAGTGACAAAGCTCCGGAAGAATTGAGTGCCGTCCTTGTTAGGCTGAAAGCAGGGAACGCAACCGCCGGATTTCTACTCGATCGCACCTACAACAAAGAAGGAACGCGCCTGACATGGGCTTGGCCCATCGGCAGGATCATGGCGCAATTGTTCGATAAAATCGGATGGTTCGACAGGATCTTGGAACTCATCGCGGGATTAGTCGCCGTGGTGGCAGTAGCTTCAGTCACGGCCAGCACTTACAATTCGATGAACGAACGACGACGAGAAATCGCCATCCTCCGCGCCCTAGGAGCACGGCGGATCACTATTTTCACATCGGTCGTGATGGAAGGACTCGTCATCGCCACCGTGGGGATGTTGGGTGGATTGATTCTATCGGCCGGAATCTTCGCTGTGGTTGGGGGAATCCTTCGCACCCAAGTGGGCGTCGTTTTGGAAGGTTGGGCTGGACACCCGGTGCTGTGGTGGGGGCCATTGGTGATGATCAGTTTGGCCACCCTAGCAGGCACCATTCCCGCATGGAAAGCCTGCCGAGTGGACGTTGCCCAAAACCTTAGCCCGACCTCCTAACGGGTTGCTATTGCAAAAAGGTGATTATTTGCGCAAAAACCTTGTAAGGATTCGTCTCGACCCGGGTTCACATAGGGGTAGGGACAGATGCGACCGCAGTGTTTTTGGTTGAAAGAGCACTTCATTTCGAAAAGAGGAACCACAAACAAACGTATCATGAAATCACAAAACACCTTTAATGTTCCAATGTCGAAAGGGATATCCGAAGGTTAAAAAAAATAAAAGAACGCGAAAAATCGGAACCCTAACAGAGCCTGAATTCAAGGATGCAAATAGAAAACTACTTTCCAGTGAATCGGCTTGTGATAATCAACCATCACTACTAAAATAGCAGGGTCAGAATTATGGATCTAAGGCTTAGATCAACACAAGCTATGCCAAATGTGAATTTTTTTGCGGCAATCCTCTTCGCAATCATTTATGGCATTTGTACTTACATCGTAACCGATAACAGGTTGGATGATTCGAGTAAGGAAACGGACAAAATAATAGGACAATCTGAGCAGCTAAGACGACAAACGGAGCAGATAATGCGACAATCTGAGGAGTCCACACGGAGGTTGTTGCGAGACTTGCAACCTTGACAAACATTCGAATTCGACTCGAAAATCATCCAGTGTCCTAGTTGCCGGTTCGCTCCGATGTGAGTGGAGTGTAAAGCTCGTTAAGCTTCCGCTGGAGGATTGCTTTGGAAGGTAATGTCGTTTGGTATTCGGCAAACAAGGTTGGCGAAAGCGTGCAACTCAAGGCGTATTCAACTACTTCTTTGTCTTTTGTCGCGCAGAGTGAACGCCGATGAATGGGTGGTCTTGTGGTCTCCTGACATCGCGATCAAGGGCTCCCAGATAGAAGTTCAACTTGCCGAGATCTTCGGGTCGAAATTCCCGGATCTTCAGCTCGAAGGCTAGCGGACACGTCAGCTCACGGTGGAAGAATACTAGGTCGATGGCGAAGTCCTGATTTCCTACTTGAACCGGATATTCGGATCCGACGAAGAAAAAATCTCGACCTAATTCGGTGATGAACCTCCCCAGATGTCGCAGGAGTCCTTTATGAAGGTCAGCCTCCGAGTGTTCGGTAGGTAGGCCGAGGAATTCTAGTGAATAGACGTCTTTGAACACTTCAACGGCAGACGGGTGCAATTGTCGGACCACTGGTGCGACTTTCTTGGCAGCCTGCAAAGTCCGGACAATGACGCCGGTTCGGATTTGCCGTTCGAGTTCCCGCTTCGACCACTTCTGAT
>SXQI01000294.1 GCA_005793025.1 Verrucomicrobiales bacterium | reverse complement strand
ATGGTTTCAGTAAGTTAACCTCCGCTCTCAATGCCTTGGCCTCCGATCCAAAAGGAGACCCCTACAATCTCCTCTTTAATTCCTCCTGACCTCTACCACCCGCCTCCACTGACGCATTACGTTTGATCTGCAATTCCCGTGTTTTAAATCCACCCCCATGGATTAGGATCGGCATGAACCTATGGAGACCGTTGAACGGAAAAACACTTCTCAGAGCGCAACGCCGAAACCCTCGTAAAGCACAACCCGTATCCACAAAATCTACTCCCAAGATAAACCGGCGAGAGCTGCGCGCGATCTTGGAGGAGAGTTTTCTCAACCACGAATCCTGACGCTTGGCCCGAACACCGCAGGCAAAATCCACCTCTTTCAATGCGTTCAACAACTGAGGTAAATCCGATGGATCGTTCTGAAGGTCCCCATCCAACGTCGCCACGTATTCGGTCTTACTGGAGATAATTCCCGTCCAGAGAGCAGCACTCTGTCCTGAGTTTTTCCGATGTCGAAGAGCACGAATGCGAGGATTCGAACTCCGAGCCTTTCGAATTCTTTCCCAAGTATCGTCCGTGCTTGCATCATCCACATAGACGAGTTCCCAATCCCAATCTGTTTCCGCAAAAGTTAAGGCGATTTCATCGGCCAACGGTTGTATGTTGCCCGATTCATTAAAAACCGGCACAACGATCGACAAATTCGGACCCATGATCATGTTTTTCAAAACCGACCTACGAAAACCCAGTGCTCAACGGCTCATTCTTCAGGATAGTTCGAGAGTTGAGATGGGTCACATCAAGCATGACCCACCTCCCGACCCTAGTTCACACCCTAGCAACCGACCGACACCATTTCTTCGTTCGTGGTCACGTTGACAATCTTGAATTGTTCCGAGTGGAAGGTTGGATCCGCACGGAAGGAGAGTTTCCCGAAATACCGTTTCTCCATTTCGATCAGCAACTTCTCGTCCTCGGTGCGAAGACGTTCCAAAACACTCGGATTAACAACGATTCTTAACTGGAAGTCTGAATCATCACGGTGACGTTTCTTGAGTATTTCGCCAAGCTTTCTCTGGATTTCAACACTCATGGTCAAGGTGCTCTTCACTTTTCCCCTGCCCTTACAATGCGAGCAGTCGTCGTAAACCGCCGCACGCACGCTCTCGGAATGTCGTTGTCGAGTCATCTCCAACAAGCCCAGTTGCGAAATTGGCAGGACGTGAGTCTTAGCTTTGTCTCTTCGAAGACCATCACGCAATTTCTGATACACCGCGACCTGATCTCTTCGATGTTTCATATCGATGAAATCCAAAACGATCAGACCGCCCATGTTTCTTAAACGCAGTTGACGCGCGATCTCCTCAGCAGCTTCGAGGTTCACTTTGAGAATCGTGGAGTCCTGATCTTTTCCACCCTTATGGCGTCCCGTATTGACGTCGATCGCCACGAGGGCTTCCGTTTCATCAATCACGATATAACCACCACTCTTCAGCGGAACTTGTCGAGTGAATGCCCCCTCAAGTTGACGAGTGATATTGAAACGATCAAATACAGGTTGGGAATCGGCATACAACTTTACTTTGGAAGTCGAACGTTTTGAGATTCGCGCAATCATATCACGAATCCGATCGAACTCACGTTGTCCATCGACCACGATTCTTTCCACATCATCCGTGAGAAAATCTCGCACCGTTCGCTCAATCAGATCCGGCTCTTGGAATACGCAAGTTGCGATGGGTTGCTTCCCAATTTTCTCTTGAATCAATTTCCACTCATCGAGTAGCAGTGCCAAATCCCGAACAAAGTAGAGGGCCTGTTGTCCTTCCCCGACCGTCCTAATGATCACTCCCATCCCTTCGGGGATGGTAAGACTGCGGACAATCGTTTTGAGCCGTTGTCGTTCCTCAGGATTTTCGATTTTGCGAGAGATACCGCTTTGATCCGAGTTGGGTAGCAGAACCAAATAACGACCCGGCAACGCGAGATTCGTTGTAACTCTCGGGCCTTTATTCCCAATCGGTCCCTTGGTAACTTGGATGATGATTTCACTCCCCGGAGGATAAAGTCGAGGGATGTCCTTTTGTGTAATTCTTGGTCGTTCGCGGCGTTTGACATCTCGCTCCACGACTTCAACACCGTTGTCAAACGTCCCGGGAACAATATCCCAATAGTGCAAAAATGCGTTTTTCTCGAACCCGATATCTACGAACGCCGCCTTCAGGCCATCCTCCAGATTACGGACTTTTCCCTTGAAAATACTACCAACCAATCGTTCATCGGTTGTGCGTTCGATGTTGAATTCCTCGAGCTTACCCTCTTCGATCACCGCGACCCGCACTTCCAAGGACTCGGCGTTGATGATCACTTCTTTATGCGTCTTGGGTGGAGGTTTGATTAACTGCTCCACCTTCCTCATCACCTTGTTGGCGACCAAACGAATGGCATCCACCAATCCGCGTGGGCGAGCCTCGGGAATCGGAACCGGTTTGAACTCAACCTCCTCAGGTTCTTCAGCGATTTCTTGCTTGGGTTCACGGTAATTTTGAGCCCTTCCTTGTTGACTCAAATCCGTGGTAGCCTCCTGCTCGGTCCCGTCGGCTGAGAGGCCAGCTGCGATGTTCTCAGCCCGTTCGATCTCCTCCTCATGGCGGGCTTTGGTAAAAACCTCATCCGAACCATTCTGATTACCTTCCGAGATAGCATCGGCACGCGCTGCGATGGCCGCCTTGTCTGGCCGTCTTGGCGGAGCACTCTGTCCTCCTGATGGACGGAAACGCATGGGCCCCCGTCGGCGATTTGAAAATGAGCGATCACTCATACTGTCTAATAAGATCTGCGATAGATGTGGACGTTTTGCAAAATACCAATGGCGATCAGCGAGCAAAGCACCGAAGACCCGCCGTAACTCAGCAGCGGCAGTGGAATACCCGTCACAGGCATTAAGCGAATGTTCATTCCAATATTGATGAATACATGACTAAAAACCAACGTAACCACCCCTACTGCCAGCAACTTTCCCAAGCGATCGCGCGCTTGGCCGGCTATTTTGATCCCTATAAAAAGAACCAAACCATAAAGGGTTAAAACGGTTACGCTGCCCAAAAAACCTTTCTCCTCAGCAATGACAGAGAAAATAAAGTCGTTATGCGCCACGGCTCTCGGTAGGTATCCCAAAGAATTTTGGGTCCCTTGCCGCCAACCTTTGCCAGTCAATCCTCCCGAACCAACTGAAATCAACGCTTGATCGACATTATACGACTTTTGCCGTTGTAACTCGCGCGCCCGTTGACGCTCCGCAGGTGTGGCATCCCGCTGAGCAAAATCCTTCCCGAAATAAACTAAGAGCCGATGCCTCTGATAATCCTCTAATTTGATCTGCCAACGCGGCGGTGCAAATAGAATATCAACCAAGAGCAATATAATCAAAAGGCCTGCCCCGCTTAGGAAACGGAGCAAAAACTTAGGTGGCGTCCCTGCCACAAACATCATCACCAAACCCATCGGAAAAAATAGTAGTGCCGAGCCCAAATCGGGCTCCTTTAGAATCAGGACGAACGGAAGGAGCGTCAATCCCAGACTTCTCAAAAACACCCCAGGCGATCTCAACTCTTCGATGGGTCGGCTCAAATAGTTCGCCTGCATGACGATAAAAGCCAACTTCGCAAACTCGGAAGGTTGAAATTGGAAAAACCCTAGATCGATCCATCGAGTGGCCCCAAATCGCTTGGTTCCCACCACAAAAACCGCAGCCAAAAGTAAAATTGTCGCCCAATAAAAGACCGTCGCCCAGCGAGCAATTGTGGCGTAATCCACGAGACAAAGCACCGCAGCAGCCACGACACCAACCACGTAGAAAAAAATCTGCCTTAAGTAAAGTCGGCTTGTGGGATCGGTTGCGGTCGATGCCGAATAGATAAAAATCGCCCCGATTACCATCAACGCGACCATCGCAATTAACAACGGCCATTCCAACGCGCGTTCGCGAGGATTAATTTTTGGAGAGGGGAAAATTCCGGTTGAGTATTGAGCCAACATCATGGAATCCCCCCTCCTGCCAAGGCCCATCCCTGCCCTTGTTTTTGTTCCTTAGCTAGGATCGCTTTGTAAATCTCTCTCGCTTTCGGTGCACAGGTTGCGCCCCCGGACGCACCGCTCTCCACCATCACCACTACCGCATAACGCGGCGATTCGAAGGGTGCAAACGAAACAAACCATGTGACATGATCCAGCACGTTCCCCTCCCGTAACACCTGAGCGGTCCCCGTTTTACCGCAGACACGCATCCCCGGAACAAACGAATTCATCCCCGTTCCGCCAGTCTCCTCCACATCGGCGAGCATCGCTCGGCGAATATGCTGCAAATGCTCCTGCTTCACGGGAATCAAACTTCGAACAACCCCACTCGGTACCGAATCAATCCCGTTGCTACCCAACTCCAAAGCACCCCTCAGGCTTCTCACCAATCGCGGTTTAAAAACGGTTCCCCCGTTGGCGATCGCAGCCGTCATCATGGCGGCTTGCAAAGGCGTTATCACGATCTCCCCCTGTCCAATCGACAGGTTGGCGGTATCCCCATCCATCCAAGTGGTTCCATCCTTTTTCTGAGGCAATCCAGTTTTTGGGAAATACCCCGCCCGCTCTTGTTTCGGAGAGACCACACCCGTTTTCTGGCCGAATCCAAAAACGTGACCCATCTCTATTAACCGTTGAGCTCCTACTGTTAAGCCATGCTCAATAAAGTATGAATTACAGGAATATTTGAATGCCTCTTTGAAATCATAATTCCCCTCGGGAGCCGTGTCCTTAATCCTTCGACGACCCACCATCGCGAAACCTTGGTTGTAATAAGTTTTGGCAGGATCGAGGTTTCCCGCCTCAAATGCGGCCAAACTGACGACGATTTTGAACACTGAACCCGGCGCATACGCCCCATACAACGCCCGGTTGATGTAAGGAGTGAGCTTCGGATCGTTAAGACGGTTATTCTCTTCAACACTGATCGTTCCTAGGAATGAATTCGGATTGAAACTGGGAGAGGAAGCCATTGCCAGAACATCTCCATTCCGAACATCCACAACAACAGCCGCTCCACGGGTTTCGGGACCCGACATACGCAACGCGTTCTCCGCGGCTTTTTGCAAGCCAACATCCAGCGTCAGTTGCAGATCCTGCCCCACTTCGGGAGCCTGTTGATCCTCACGCATCCGATAGCCAATGTTATTAACCTGAATCGATTTTACCCCTGCTTCTCCACGCAATTCCGCGTCAAAAGCACCCTCTACTCCCGCTTTTCCAACAAAGTCAGGCAAGCGGTAGCGGTACACCACTTCATCCCGATCAGGTATTTCATCTTCGCGCTGTAAATACCCTAGAACATGCACAGCGGTCGAACCATTCGGATAATTCCGCAATGGTTGCACCTCCAAATCCACGCCAGGTAAATCACCGCAACGCTCCATAAAAACTGCAACCTGCTCGGCAGTCAGATTGTTGATAATGGGTAATGGAAGGGCGAGTGTATCGACATAATGCCGAGCGAAAACACGCGCATTTAAGATCAATGGCGTCCCCAGAATCCGTGAACTGACTTGCCAGACCAGATTGCTCACAACCTGATATCTTGCTTGCCCTTGCATCGCGACCGACTGCTCTCGAGTCACTCGACCGGGATTTGCAGCTAGGAATTGTTTGCGAACCGAATTGGTGTACTCGAATTTGAATTGTTCACGCAAATCTTCAAGGTAAAGATTCACCTGAAACTTAGGTTGATTTTCTGCTAGTAAAGCACCCTGTCGATCCACAATCCGACCTCGAGGAGCAGGAACTCTCACGGTCCTGAAAGTCTGAACGTCCAGACTCTTTTGATACCTTTGGCTGACTGCGACTTGGACATACCAGAGCCCCGCCAGCAAAATCCCGAGTCCGACCAACACCAAGACCGACAACCAGCGTAACTGCTGATCGGCCCGACGTAACTGGTCAAACACCAACATAATTAATGTCTCCCCCGCTGGATTTGACGGTCACTGCGAAAGGCAGAGGATTCCGCCATAGAAGGATGATTTAGCGCAACCTGAAGGAGCCCGAAGACTTTAAACCAAACCGGCGTCAGCATCCCTCCCACACTCGTCACGACGCACCACTGCCAAAAACTCGATACTCCCACAAGAGGTTCCTGCCCGATGAAGAGTAACAATAACCAACCGAGCAGGGGCGCGACTCCACTCGCCACAAGGCCTAGAACAACTTGAGCATAACGTTGATCCTTCAGAATCAACTCGCTCTTGAGGCATACCCCCATGCCAATGAGTAACAAGGGAATTACACTGGTTCCCAACGGGTTCACCGATACGGAGTCATAGAGAATTCCCGCAGCCAGTGAGAAAATTGCCGCCGCCCTCGACCCCTTTGAGAGAGCCACATAAACAACTAGCCCGGGCAACAGGTCAAACTGCGTCCCTGTCAGGTTTCTGAACCCTCGATAAGATGCCTCCACAAAAACCACCGTGTAGGTCGTCAAGGAAAGGCAAAATGTCATCCACCAATTCATGGCAACAGCACCCAAACTTCCTCTAAATCTTTTAGGTGGGCGGACAGTTGGACTCGCGCCTCTTTGAACAAGCCATGATCGGATGGGTGAACCTCCGCAATCCGACCAATAGGAATGCCTTTGGGAAACAACCCTCCCAACCCGCTCGTGATCACTTTTTGGCCGGGTTTAAGTTGGCTATGTCGTGAAACATAGGTCATTTCAACCAAAGTTTCATCGGGTATCCGGTCACCGCTTGGCGCGATCACTCCCCCTTCTCGAGTTTCCTCGATCAACGCCGAAACTCGACAGTTGGGATCACCAAGCAGTAATACTCGTGCTGAAGTCAATCCCACCTGATCCACCCGACCCACAAGTCCGTCGGGGGTTAAAACAACCGTGTTCGTTGTGACGTGATCCTCGCTTCCAAGGTTGATTTGCAACGCTTTCCACCAGTTCCCCGGTTCTCGGGCGAGCACCCGGGCTATTTTTACATTCCACCCCGTGCGCTGCTTCCAACCCACTGTTTTTCGCAGTTGCACATTCTCACGGGAAACGTCAGCAATTTGCATCAACTCGAGCTTCAAATGCTGGTTTTCTTGCTCTAGCTTCCCAAGTTCCGCCAAGAGCACGCTCCGTGGCATCACTCCGGCACTCGCATGATCTACTGCTTGCCGGGTTGAAGTGGCCAAGCCAAAGATGGGGGTAAATACTTCGCTGAGGGCGAGCTTTAGCTGCGAGGCTGCCTTTCCCGGCAGGTTCAACAGAACCAGCGAGATTAGAAAAACTAAACCAAAAGCCAGAAAATGTGGCTTTTTGAGCATGTTCAACCCGGATTTTCAGTGTTGTCCGAGCGAACGCTACAACTCTACCCTTTAGGTTCGACTGGAAGTAGCCACGGTTCTGAGAAATTGCAATTCCTGCAATACTCGGCCTGTCCCTTCCGCCACCGCAGTAAGTGGATCATCAGCAATATGCACCGGCAGCCCGGTTTCCTCGGCCACTAGGCGATCAATCCCCCGTAACAAGGCTCCACCACCCGCCATCACAATACCACGATCCACTAGATCAGCTGAAAGTTCCGGAGGGCACCGCTCGAGCGTGATTCGCACCGACTCTAGGATGCTCGTCAGGGGTTCCTTCAACGCTTCCCGGATCTCCTCAGATCTCACAGGGAGTGTTTTGGGTAATCCCGCGCTCAGATCCCGCCCCTTCACTTCCATGCTTAGCTCTTCATCCAAAGGATAGGCTGAACCAACGCGGATTTTAATTTCTTCCGCTGTGCGTTCGCCGATCATCAGGTTATACGCACGCTTCATATAGGCGACGATGGTTTCATCAAACTCATCCCCACCCACTCGCAAACTTCGGCTGAACACGATCCCTGCCAATGAGATAATCGCGATCTCGCAGGTTCCGCCCCCGATATCGACGATCATATTCCCCGCAGGTTCATGGACAGGCAACCCTACCCCGATTGCCGAAGCCATGGGTTGCTCAATCAGGTAGACCTCCCGAGCACCCGCGTGCATCGCTGAGTCTTTCACAGCACGTTTTTCAACTTCCGTGATTCCTGAGGGAACGGCAACGACCACTCGAGGGGCGATTAACTTGCGATGATGAACCTTCTGGATGAAATGCCGAAGCATCGCCTCGGTTATTTCGAAATCCGCAATAACTCCGTCCTTCATTGGACGAATAGCGACAATGTTCCCGGGAGTGCGGCCCAACATCCGTTTGGCCTCCTCTCCTACAGCAAGGACATTTGTCGTGCCCGCCTGGATGGCGACCACAGAAGGTTCGCGCAGCACAATCCCGCGATCTCGCACATAAACCAGCGAGTTAGCGGTTCCCAAGTCGATTCCAATATCATTGGAAAAGAGACCTCTAATTTGCGCAAACATGAAACGTAAGCTTAAACTGACGAATCCATTAACCACGCCAAATCCCTATTGGTCAAGCGGTTTAATCGGAACCTAAAACGAACTTCGGACGCTAAATGGAAGATTATTGATCAAAATCGAACACCAACAGGAACTAGGCATGAAAATAGCTCCACTAATTACCCATGATTCTCGAAGACCATGATCGGAAGTTGGTAGCGTGAGTTCTCGCTCGCAATCTGCAGGAATTCACTTGACCCTCCTGCCTCTTTCCGAACAATCTCCGAGAACATCCTCCTCCCATGAGGTTGGATGTTTAAATTGTACAGCGACGGTGGGAGTGGTTGCCACAGAAGATGGCAGGAATGTAGATTTATTTCGAGCTCACGCATGAAATTGCCCGTGTTGATATTAGCTGGTTGTTTGTTTGCTTCTCTTAATCTGGCAGCAGAGACAAATTCTTTCGTTCTGATCAACGGCACCAAAGCACACCCGTCCCGCGTGCTTGCGAAGCTGAAAAACGGCGGTGCCGGCGGCGCGCAAGCTCGACAGGTCGGAGTAGGCTACACCGTCAGCCGAGAGTACAAACTAGTGCCGGGTCTCCTACTCATCGAAACCGTCGGCCAAATTCAAGCCAAAGCGGCTATCACCCCCGAGGAAGTCGGCCGTAACTTAAACGCCAAAATTGAGGCACTGCGAGCCACGGGCAAATACGAATACGTGGAACCCGACTTTATCCGAACCATTTCAGTAAACCCTCCGACTGACGCTGCATACGTTGATGGAACTCTGTGGGGCCTGAACAATTTAGGCCAGAACGGCGGCAAATCGGGAGCCGATGTCAACGTGATCCCCGCTTGGGGTGCTAATTTTGTCGGTGGCACCAACGTCATCGTCGCGGTGATCGATACTGGGGTCAATTACACCCACCGGGATCTAGCGACGCAAATGTGGGTAAATCGGGATGAAGTTCCTGGAAATGGGATTGATGACGACGGGAATGGCTACATCGATGACGTTCATGGCATTAACGCGATCACGAATTCGGGTGATCCTCGTGATGATATGGGTCATGGAAGCCATGTTGCCGGCACCATAGGTGCGGCCCCCAATGACGGAAATGGTCATGTCGGTGTCGCGTGGAAAATCCAACTCATGGCCTGCAAATTTCTCTCGCCTTACGGTGGGGCAACAAGCGATGCGATCCAGTGCATTGACTATGCTATCCTGATGGGAGCTCAAATTTCCAATAACAGTTGGGGTGGAGGTGGTTACTCCAAAGCATTGCTCGATTCGATTCAGGCTGCAGGCGACCAAGGTCACCTCTTCCTAGCCGCAGCAGGCAATAATTCCAACGACAATGATGCAGGTCCCACCTACCCTGGGTCTTACAACTTGGATAACATCTTGGTGGTAGCAGCGTTGGATCGAAATGATTTAGTGGCAGATTTCTCGAACTACGGTGCCACTTCTGTTGATATTGGAGCTCCCGGCGTAGAAATCTACTCCTGTTGGATTGGCTCGGATACAGCTTATAACACGATCGACGGCACCAGTATGGCTTGCCCTCACGTGGCGGGCGCAGCAGCGATCATCTGGGGAGCCCAGAGTTCCAGTGATTATGGATCTGTCAAAAAACTCCTCATGGATGGAGCGACCCCAGTTCCAAGCCTGAACGGCAAAGTCGTCACGGGTGGCCGTCTGAACGTCTTTAAATCCCTCCCCAAAGGCAAACCGGACGGAATTCTTGAGGTTTCTGTGATCCCAACTCAAGGTAGCCTACTTCGCGTCGGTACCAACGTAGCTGTGTTCGTCACGGTTTCGGATGGATTCGGGATCAATAACGCCACTGTCGCCGGAAAATTTGCAGCCTTTGCCACCAACGTGGTATTCCGGAACGATGGCAGGGCTCCCGACCTCCAAGCCAATGACTCGGTCTACGCTAGTCAAATATCAACGGATTTGAGCCCGGGTAGTTACGATCTATCCCTCTCCATAACAGCTCCTGACTCACAACCCTTCGCCACAAACATTACTTACAAACTCGTCCGACCTCCAGCGAACGATAACTTTACCAACGCCCAGAAGATCGCATCGATCGGCGGAATTATCGATACTGACAACCGGTTTGCAACACGCGAAAAGTTCGAACCGAACCATGCAGGAGCGACAAACAATTCGGGATCCTTGTGGTATAGTTGGTCACCAGCCGCCAACACACCCGTCATCATCGACACAGCAGGAAGCACGTTCGACAGTGTGGTCGCCGTTTATACCGGTT
>SXQI01000293.1 GCA_005793025.1 Verrucomicrobiales bacterium | reverse complement strand
GCAACTGCGGGTTGGCAAACCGAGGTGTCGCTATCGGGTTGGGCTGCAGCTGTAAGCTTAGGTGCTCATGGGATCGCCCCTTGGGGGGATGTGTTGAAACCTGCAGTCGCAACTGCCGCCTCAACCATCAAGACGTTGCCCGGGTTCAAGGTGGAACTGATCAAATCCTCGGAGAATGAAGGTTCTTGGGTTTCGATGGGAATTGACCCTAAAGGTCGGCTCATCGTTTCACCGCAAGAAGGGAAAGGGAATATTCTGCGCTTAACGCTCTCTTCGACGGGAACGGTGGAAGGATCGGAAGCGATCGACCTGCCGGTGGGAGGGGCGATGGGGTTGCTGTATGCATTTGATAGTCTTTATGTGAGTGGAAACGGGCCAAATGGGTTGGGGCTTTATCGGCTACGCGATACGAATGGCGATGACAAATACGATAAGGTCGAACTTCTGAGGGCCATTGAGAGCGGTGGCGGCGAGCACGGTTCACACGGTTTGGTTTTGGGGCCGGATAAAAAATCAATTTACTATATCCATGGCAATTTCGTGAAGGTGCCGGGAGATCTGGCTGCGACTTCACCCCATCGTAATTACGCCGAGGACATGCTGCTCAAGCGCGGAGAGGATGGGAACGGGTTCGGAGTGGGAGTTAAACCTCCGGGCAGTTTCATTTTGCGGATGGATGAGAATGGTAAGAACGCAGAGATGGTGGCGGGAGGCATGCGGAACGCCTACGATTTTGATTTTAATCCGGATGGTGAGATGTTCGCGTATGACAGCGATATGGAATGGGACTGGGGTACCCCATGGTATCGGCCAACACGGATTTATCACATGGTGTCCGGAGGCGACTATGGATTCCGTGAAGGCACAGCCAAGAATCCTTCCTACTTTCCTGATATTCTGCCGGGGACAATCGATATTGGGATCGGATCCCCGACAGGCGTTAAGTTTGGGACAGGAGCCAAATTCTCCGCGAAATATCAACGGGCGCTTTACGCGATGGATTGGTCGTATGGACGTATTTCTGCGGTGCATTTGACGCCGCAAGGCGCCAGTTACTCGGCGACCCGCGAAGATTTTATTGTTGGGAAGCCATTGAATGTGACCGATATGGAGATCGGCAAGGATGGGGCATTATACTTTTTAACGGGGGGGCGTGGAACTCAATCAGGGCTCTATAGAGTTACTTATACCGGTTCGGAATCGACTGCGGCTGCAGGGCCTGTGCGCGATGAATCGGCTGCTGCGGCACGTCGCCTGAGGCATCAATTGGAAGCGTTTCACGGAAAACAGGATCCTAAAGCGGTTGAGTTTGCTTGGCCTCATCTCGCCAGCCCAGATCGCTGGATCCGTTACGCTGCGCGAATCGCTATCGAGGCACAGGATGTGTCGTCATGGGGTGATAGAGCGGCGTCGGAATCGAGCATCGATGGACAATTGAACGCGTTGTTGGCTCTCGCGAGAATGGCTGCGCCTGATTTAAGAGCAGAGGTGCTCAAAGGATTGCAGCAGGCGGCAAATCAGACTATGAGCGAGGATCAAATGCTCGCGGCGTTGCGTGTGTTGAGTATTTCGTTTATTCGCCAAGGGAATCCCGGTCCGGATGTTGCCGAAAATATCGCCGGAGCACTGGATGCACTGTATCCCGCTCAAACCGAGGCCTTGAATCGTGAATTGTCCCAGATCATGATTTATTTGGAAGCTCCGGAAGTCGTGAGTCGCACTCTTGAGCTGCTGGATAAAGCCAAGACTCGTGAAGAACAATTGCACTATGTATTCCACTTGCGGAATTTGAAACGGGGTTGGACCTTGGCACAGCGGCAGGTGTACTTCACTTGGTTAAATCAGGATTTTTCGAAAGCCCAACCTGATCTGCATCCTGCGGCCACGGTGAAATGGTTTACCGATGTGAGTCGCGATTATGGCGATGGAGCAAGCTACGGTAATTTTATCAAGAATATCAGCCGGGATGCTGTGGCGACGCTTTCGGATCAAGAAAAGGGCGAGTTAGCAGGTTACATCACTGGCAAAACCAAAGTGCCGAGTGCGGCAGCCAAGGCGCGTGCGTTTGTGCAGGCTTGGAAGATGGAGGACATTGCACCTGCGTTGGCTCAAGTGAGTCAGGGGCGGAATTTTGAGAAGGGCAAGGAAGCCTACGTGGCGGCCCAATGTGCGACGTGCCATCGCCTAGGAAACGAAGGCGGAGCGGTGGGTCCCGATCTGACTGCGGTCGCAAGCCGGTTTTCTCGGGTTGATGTGCTCAGCGCAGTGATCGAACCTTCGAAGGTCGTTTCTGAACAATACATGAACACCACCATTTACCTTAAGAACGACGAGGACGTGACTGGACGTGTTCTCGAAGAGAATGATCAGAAGGTGGTTCTGTTGACAGACGCTCTGAACAATGTGCGAACTGAAGTCAAAAAGACCGATATTAAGAGCCGTGCTGCTTCTAAAATATCCTCGATGCCGGAGGGCTTGGTGAATGTTCTCTCCAAAGAAGAATTGTTGGACCTGTTGGCTTTCATGGAAGCCGCTGGAAAAAACACTGCTCCGAATTTCAACAAGTAACCCACCTCATCACCGTTGAGTTGAAGAATGAAACTCGCTTCAAGCGAGGATGTGACCATTTTAGTTTTTGAAATCAATGAATACTGTTAACTCGCTGAAAACCCTGACTGGAAATGTGCGTAGCCGTGTGGAGGACGCACTCGCTGAATCTGGCGGATTGCTCCGCCTCGCCCCTTGTTGGGTTCCCCGTAGTTTTTTGCAACCCGGGAAGCGGCTCAAGCTTCACCCCGATGATCTTTATGCCTTTGGTCTGAACCGAGGAGGCATTGATGAACGGTGGTTTGCTTCGACAACACCTTGTGCGAACGAGGGAAGGGTTCCTGATGAAGGGTTGAGCTATGTGGTGGTGGGTTCGGAACGGTTCACCTTGGCGGATGCTGTTTCTGAATTAGGTGGAAAACTGATCGGAGATGCGATCTGGAATAAGTATAATCGTTGGCCGGTTTATTCGAAATTCTTCGATAACATGGGACCCATTCCGCATCACATGCATCAGTCTCAGGCACAAGCCAAGCTGGTGGGTCAGGAGGGAAAACCGGAGTCTTATTATTTTCCACCGCAACACAACAACACAGGAAATAATTTCCCTTACACGTTCATGGGCCTAGAACCTGGGACTACGAAGGCACAGGTGCGTAAGTGTCTGGAGAATTGGAATAAGGGGGATAATGGAATTCTTGATCTGTCGCGTGCCTACCGTCTGAAGCCCGGATCTGGATGGTTGATTGGGCCGGGGATTTTGCATGCACCCGGCTCGCTCTGCACCTACGAACCGCAGTGGGGTTCGGATGTGTTTGGGATGTATCAATCTCTTGTGGAAGGGCGCGAAGTTCCTTGGAAACTATTGGTGAAGGACATGCCCGTCGAACGGCATCAGGATTTGGATTTCATCGTGGACCAATTGGATTGGGAAATGAATGTGGATCCTCAATACAAGGATAACCACTATCTTGAGCCAGTGCCGGTCGCAGACACTCGGAGCGAAGGATTCGTGGATCGCTGGATCGTGTATGGCAAGATCCATGGAGAACAGCTTTTCACAGCGAAGGAATTGACCGTGGAACCCGGTGCTAAGTGTACGATTCGGGATAACGGTGCCTATGGCTTGATCACGGTTCAGGGCAACGGCCGGATGAACAAGCTCGAGTTAGACTGCCCAAAACTTATTCGATTCCACGAGTTGACCCGGGATGAAGTTTTCTGCACGGAATCGGCCGCACAAGCAGGAGTTACCTTCGAGAACACTTCCGAGGTCGAACCGTTGGTGGTGCTGCGATATTTCGGGCCTGATGTAAACCCGGATGCCCCTGTCATGGGAGCGTATCGCCAGAACAAATTCTAATTGTCCATCACATCACACCAGAGACTAGATCTCTGGTGTGTTTTTATTTTGGCAGCCATTTGACCCAGTTCTTGGCGAATTCCTCCACGTTTTGTTTGGTAACGACAGTGAGAGGAGAATTGCTAACGGGTTGACTAGGTGATTTTTTGGAATGAAGTTTGTCGATGAGTTTCTCCACGGATTGGTAACCGTAGCCGTAAACATCCTGTGATAAAAGGACTTGAACGTGACCACTTCGGACGTAGTCAAGTTCTGGCGGAAGAGCGTCAACGGCGACACATTTGATGGTTCCAACGGGCCATTTGAGAGCGTTTTGTGTGAAGAGTGGCCATCCGCCTAACAAACCCCAACCGGTGATTTCGGGGTTGGCTTGCATGACTTGCTCGATTTTTGCAACAGCGTCCTGCGGCGTTTCTTTATGGTAGAAAATCCCTTTGATTTTGATATCGGGGTATTTCTCAGCAGCTTTTTTAAAACCCGCAGCCCGCTGCTGTAGGTTGACTGCATTGGGGTTACCGTCGATTGCTGCGACGACTCCTTTACCCCCGATCAATTTGGCGAGTTCATCCATTGTGCGCGCACCACATTCAAAATCATCGATGCCAATGGCGAGGAATCGTTTGCTCGTGGGTGCGTCCCCAGAGAATGTGACAACCGGAACCCCTTGTTTGACGGCGTTGTCGATGGCACCCGTGAGTTTATTGGCATCGGAACAACTCACGATAATTCCATGCGCACCGTTGAGGACGAGTTGCTCGATAGTGGACGCCTGTTTTTGCGCGTCCTCCTCGTTGGGTGTGCGCCAGTCGATCGTGATTTTTAGATTGAGGCGTGCGCTCAGTTCGCGTGCGGCATCGTTCGCCCCCGCTCGTGCTGCTTCAAAAAATGGGTTGCCTTGGGATTTCGCAATCATCCCGAGTGTGTAGGTGGTATCGGCTGCGATGATGGAAGGGGTCCAACAGAGGCATGCACTCAGCAGCAAGGCGTGACGGCGTGAAATCATGATCCCGAGCTTGGCAGGGTCAGTGTTAAACTCCAAGCAAATCCAGAATCAATCTCAGGCTAATTGGAGCTTTATGACGCGGATTAATCCCAAACTGACGCGCAGACCATTTCTAAGACTCGGCGCAGACCGTCGTCGCCTCCAAGGCTCCCTTCGTGAAATGGAGTCCGTGGGATCGGTTTCCAATCATCTCGAGAGTGATCGATTTGCGCGGGTTGGGGAACCCCGGTTAACGTGGGGTCATATTGACCGTTGTGCCCTCCCATTTTGTAAATCACCAAGTCGAGAGAAGGCACGATTATCAGGCCGAATCCTCCAGCACCCGATTTCCAGAACGCATCGCGCGGTGCGCCCGCAACGTGCCCATCCGCATTATGCTCGAACATGAGGCTGTAGGGAGTATGAGGATTGTGGGCCGATGGTTTTTGGCAGAGTGCGATGTAATCTGCAGGCACTAACTGCTTCCCGTTCCATTGCCCTCCTCGGAGCAGACAGTAACCAAATCGTAAGGCATCCGTCGCATGTACTGCGATGCTCCCCGCACCATTGGCATGAGGCATCGTGAATTCGCCACGACGCAGACAATAATCCCAAGCACCCCAGCCCATGGGTTTGGCTAACCGTTCATGGATATAATTTTTTAAATCCATCCCCGTAATCCGACGGAGCACGATTGAGGCAATGTGGGGTTCTGGCGAGGAGTAGGAATAACCCACGCCGGCATTGCTCCACATAGGGGCGCGGATCGAGGACTGATCCAGATCACGAATACTTTGCCCCGCTCCCGGTTTGAGGGTCAGCACTTTCCCATCAATTACTGCGACAGGGGCACCGCCTTCCCCGTTGTATCCACCGGTCATGCAAAGGAGTTGCCCCATCGTGATGTCGGCGCGGCGGGGATCATCTAAAGGAAATGCCTCGGGTAGGAACTGGGTCGTGAAAACTTTGGTATCCAATCCTAGCGGGATTTTTTCATGAAATTCTTTCATCATAATGCCGCAAGCAATGCTCGTGTAGGCTTTGCCGGTTGAAGCCATGTCAGGATTCACATTCCGTTGAGCTCTCCCAAAGTATTTCTCAAATACGAGGAACCCTCGACGCACGACGAGCAGACCTCCGTTTTGAGTGCAGCGTTGAGTGAAATCCCAAGTGCGATCCAGTTTGTTCAGGTCCATCCCCGCCTGTTTGTGCATGCTGTCTAGCTCCGTTGCACGGGCATCCTCGGGATTCAAACCGCTGGGTCGGAGGGGCACTCGCCAGCCACCGTTGATGTCAGGAGGCGGGAAATAATCGGCAACAACTTGCGACTCGAAAACGCAGATCAAGAGGGAAGCGAGGAAACAATATTGAATCGTAACGCAGAGTAATCGTTGGAACGGAATAGGCATCCGTCGGTGTTGCCAGTGTTCACGAAATCGGTCAAACCATTTTGCAGAATTTCAGGCAGCGATTACCGACTTGACCTCAGAAGCCCTGCACCCCACCGTCTTAATTGCTCAAGGGTTCAAAACCAAAAGACCCAGTAACGAAAATGCACAATCGTTACTGGGTCAGGAGGAACTGGTCTAAAATGAACCGAACTCCTGAGATAATGACGGAACAAGGATTGGAAAGTCAAATGGAATTTGATGAAATTAATGGATAAACCCTGCGATGGACTGTTTGGGTTTGCCCTTTATCGTTATCGTGATTTTAGATTCTGAACGAGGGAGCACGTCATCCGTGAGGAAAACGTCATTATTCAAGTATTTGGAGGGTTTTATCCTGTTGTTGATCATCTTTTCGATCGGCAACGGGGTTTTGAATGGGGAACCGTGGACTAAGGATTCGGTTGGGTTCGATGATCACCTTTCATTAGAAATCAAAGTCGAGGAAAGATTTGATTGGTTCGGGCCTCTTTTTCACACTCTGGAAGGAGGAAAAGAGACCGGCTGGACGCTATCTCCGTTGATGTCCTACAGAAAACGAGCCGATCTCGAGGTCGAAGAGTTTGATTTTGGTTACCCCATTTTTTCTTACAGTCGATTCGGCGAGGAGTATCGGTACCAATTCTTGCAATTCTTGACGTGGTCAGGCGGGCAGAACCAAACCAATCAGACGACAAAAAAAGCATCACTGTTCCCCCTAGTTTTCTTTTCACGTTCTCCGGATCCCGAGAAGCATTACACGGCAGTCGGTCCGTTTCACGGAACCATCAAACATCGTTTGATGCGGGATCGGATCGAGTTCACGATGTTCCCGCTTTACGCCAAGACGTGGAAAAAAGATGTGGTTACGCGAAATTACTTCTACCCCATTGTCCACTTCCGAGAGGGGAATGGGTTGGAGGGTTGGCAAATCTGGCCCCTTTACGGGGAGGAACACAAACAAATCACGGGGGTCACAAACAGGTTCGGTGATGTGGAGCAGATCCCCGGACACGATCGACAATTTGCGCTCTGGCCATTTTGGAGCAGAGCGGAGGAGGGAATCGGCACGACGAATGAGCACCATCAGAAATTGGTCTTCCCTTTTTATCATTCGGTTCGTAGTTCGGTTCGAGATAGCACCAGTGTTCTCTTACCATTGGGTCCTACGTGGACCAAGCATCGGGCTAAAGATTACTTTGAATTCAGCTTTACGTGGCCACTGATCGGGTATGCGCGGGGGAATGGCAAAGAAATGAACCGATTGTCACCATTTTTTAGTCAAGTGAGCACACCAACCGGTCGTTCGGATTTTTTTCTTTGGCCACTTTACAATTTCGATTCCGTCAACACTCCCCCTCTCGATCGAAAACGAACTCGGATCGGTTTGTTCCTTTATTCGGATATGACCCAATCGAACACAGCAACAGGACGAACGTTCCATCGTCGGGATCTCTGGCCGCTGTTCAGCAGAAGGGAGGAAGCTAACGGGGACGAGAGTCTTCAAGTCCTCGCTTTGTTGGAACCGTTGGTTCCTGAGAACCGGAGAGTTCGGAGGACTTACGGCCCGGCGTATTCCCTCTGGACAACCGAGAAGATAGCGGCGACTCAGGAGTCAAAAGTCTCGGCCTTATGGGGTTTGTACCGTTCCGAACAAGGCGCGGATGTAAAAAAAGTCTCGTTATTGTTTGGGCTTTTTAATTATCAATCTGTGGGTGATCGAGGTGTTTTCCGGTTATTCTCCGCTCCGTTAAGTTTTGGTCAAAGGTGAAGTATGTTCCACAACATCGGTGAAATGTTGGTTTTGTTTTGGAGGACGATCCGCGCTTGGCGAAATTGTTGGAGTCAGCGGCGGAAAATCCTCGACCAAATGTTTGAGATTGGCAACGCGAGTCTATTGATGGCCTGTGTGCTGTCGCTTTTTTTAGGCGGTGTCATCGCGCTGCAAAGCGGCCCCGTTCTTCGTGACCGTGGTTTGGTTAGCTTGCTGGGCGGACTTGTCGGTTTATCAGTCGCGAAGGAGTTGGCACCGGTGATGATCTCGGTTCTGATTGCTGGACGAATAGGCTCATCAATGGCGGCTGAGATTGGTTCGATGAAAGTTTATCAGGAGGTTGACGCACTTCGGACGATGAATATTAACCCGACCCATTATTTGGTTTTGCCGCGAATGGTTGGGATCCTTGTCATGTTACCGTTGTTGGTTGTTTTGGCGGTTTTGTCGGGGTGGTTTGGAGGGGCGTTGGTCGCCGCAAACAACGCCGAGATCGCTCTCAGTTTCGATGGATACTTCAACAACCTTCGGCAAGTAGTTGATGTCAACGATGTCCTCAGTGGTTTATGCAAAAGTGTCGCGTTCGCGGCGGTGATTGGGGTGGTGTCCTGTCATCAAGGGTTGATCACACAGGGCGGCCCGCGCGGCATTGGCCGATCCGTGACCAAAGCGGTGGTCAATTCCATCGTCCTGATTTTGATCTTAGATTATTTTCTGACCCGACTTTTGATGATTTTTGACCGATGAATCCAACGCTCGAAATGCAGCCTAGCATCAGCCTTGAAGTCCGAGGGCTCAGAAAAAGCTTTGACGGCCAGCCTGTGCTTCGGGACGTGAATTTATTCGTCGAACCCGGAGAGGTTTTTGTCGTGATGGGGCCTAGCGGGAGTGGGAAATCGGTGCTCCTCAAACACATGGTGGGCTTGGAAGTGCCAGACGCAGGGGAGATCCGCCTGAACGGAGAGATCCTCCACGAATTGGGAAGTTTAAGCCAGTATCGGGTGGGGATGGTTTTTCAATCGGGAGCACTCCTGAATTCTCTGACGGTGGGTGAGAATGTTGGGCTATACCTCAGCGAGCATCACCTTGGTTCCTCCGCCGAGATCGCAAAAATCGTCGCTCAAAAACTCAAAATTGTTGGATTAAAGGATATCGAACACAAGTTCCCGAGTGAACTCTCTGGAGGGATGAAAAAGCGAGTGGCGATCGCCCGCGCGTTGGTGATTGAACCGCAACTCATGCTCTACGATGAACCAACCGCCGAACTTGATCCTTTGATGGCGGTGGTGATCGCCCGCGAAATCCTGCGGTTGAACCAAACCACTCATTCGACGACGATCATCGTCAGCCACGATCGCGAGTTGGCGTTTGGTATTGCAGACCGCATCGCCATCATCCTCGAAGGGAGCATTCTGGTTGTCGGGACTCCTGACGAGATCCGGTCGAGTTCGAACCCACTGGTTCAAAGTTTTATCACAGCTAGCGTAAGTAAAGACCGCATTGACGTATGAAAAACACCTTAGAAACACGCCTCGGCATGTTCTTTGCCGTGGCATTGATCGCAGCCGTAGTGCTGCTCGAATTGTTGGGTGGCCGTGGTCTGTTCAAGACAGGCATGGTTGTTCGGGCACGATTTGGGAATATCCAAGAATTAAGAGTCGGGGATCCGGTAAAAATGGCTGGTGTGGAGATCGGCAGAATCCAGAAAATCCAACTAGCCGAGGGCAGGGTGGAGGTGCACATGCAGGTTTCCCCTGAGGCGATGGTGCGGACGGATAGCAAGGCGACGATCAAATTCATCGGATTAATGGGGCAGAACTATATCGCTGTGGATTTCGGTTCAGTCGGAGCTCCGATTGCAGCGCAGGATGCCTTGCTAGAATCGATCGACCAAGCCGACTTAAACTCCTTGTTAGCGAAACTGGACAAAGTGGCTTCTGGGGTCGATGGATTAACGAAGAATTTTTCCGGAGAAGGATTTGGAGGGCTTTTGAGCCCGTTAACCGATTTTTTTAAGGAGAATAACCCTCGGTTTTCCGCAATTCTTGGCAACGTCCAGACCATGTCCGAACAGATCGTTCAGGGAAAAGGCACTGTCGGTAAATTGATCAACGAGGATACGCTTTATGTGGAGGCGCAGGAAGCTGTTCGTCGGTTAAATACTGCCGCTGAGGCCATCAAACCCCTTGCAGATCAAGCGAAGCTAACTTTGGGCACAATGCAGGCCACGGTGGCTGGCATTAACGAAGGGACCGGAACTTTAGGAAAGTTGGTAAAGGATGAAACGCTATACCGCGAAACCACCGAGGCCCTGACAAATCTTCGCGAAATTTTTCAAAAAATAAATCGAGGCCAAGGGTCTGTTGGGAAGCTGATCAACGACGACTCGTTTCTTGAGAATGCCAAAATGACCCTTCAAAAGGTGGACAAAGCAACCGAAGGGATCGAGGACCAAGGGCCCATGAGTGCCTTCGGAATCCTGTTGAACGGCTTGTTTTAGGTGGAGCCCTACACCTTGGATTCCCATCACACCAGCGGCACTTCGTTCATGAAAAACATCGTTTATTTCGACTTAGAAACTCAAAAAGCCGCCGATGAGGTTGGGGGTTGGGGAAATGTTCGCGAGATGCGGATGAGTATCGGCGTGACCTACAGCACGGAACGCGGATCCTACAAGATTTATACGGAAAAAGAAGTGGATGCCCTTGTTCAGGAGTTACTTCGTGCGGATCTCGTCGTGGGTTTCAACAACCTCCGATTCGACTACGAAGTTCTCCATGGATACACGGTCCTCGATCTGACTCAGGCGCACACCTTGGATATGCTAGTGGAGCT
>SXQI01000292.1 GCA_005793025.1 Verrucomicrobiales bacterium | reverse complement strand
GCTTGCTGACATAGGATCTGGGGCTGATCCGAGGCGCCGCAGCCATGCATCTGCGGCACGCCAGATTAGCCCAGGTTGCGCATCAACCGCTCCCACGGCGGAAATGCGACCCCACCCCGAAACCAGATGAATTAGCCCTGGCATTACCGAAAAACGAATCAGTTTCCGATTGACGCCTTAAACCTGTCCGGTTGTATAGCTCAATCCTAAAACGAACTATGAAAAAAACGATGCGATCCCTCCTCAGTCTCGGAAGCTTGTTGACCGGCCTACTGTTCTGCCAACCACTCGCCGTTCAAGCCGCTGATACAGGTTTTAACCTCGGGGTCCAAACTTGGACCTTGCGAAACCTCAATTTCGATCAGGTGGTCGAGTTTTGCGTAAAACATAAGATCAAATATTTGGAAGTCATCGGCAATCACATGGATCCCAAAGCACCACAGCAAGAAACAGCTCGCAAAAAGGCGATCCTCGATAAAAACGGGTTGGTAGCCTACAGTTTTGGTGTCGCCGGCACTTCCAACAAAACAGAGGATCGTAAATTATTCGAGTTCGCGAAGTTCATGGGAATCAAAGTGATCATCATCGAGCCCGGTGATTACAAAGTATTGGATCACATCGAAGAGCTCGTGAAGGAATATGATATTAAAGTGGCCATCCACAACCACGGCATCAAATCCAATTACGGCAACCCTGCCGTCGTGCGCAACCTACTCCAACACCGGGATCAAAGGATCGGCGTTTGTTTAGATACAGGTTGGATCACGAGTGCCCGATTCGATGCTGCTTCAGTCTATAAAGAATACAAAGGACGTGTTTACGATATCCATCTCAAAGATAAAAAGGTTCACGCCACAGAAAACGGAGACGTCGCCACCGACACATTCATTGGCGATGGCAGCGCCAATCTAAAAGGCTTGTTCAAAGTTCTCAAAGAAAGCGGTTACACTGGGGTGCTTGCCATCGAAACCGATAACGATCTCAAAGATCCTACTGAACACATGACCAAAGCCATCAAATACGTGGCCGACAACCAACCGTGATACCGTAGTATTGACCAAGCCACTCAGACACCGGACAAACCTTGAAATTCCGGGAAGCTGAGAGATCGACAACAGAAAAACCTAGAGATTTCTTGAGTGCAATTCGGCCGTGAACATGGTGAGGTTACGTGATAAGTGCTTGCAATTCCTGCAATGTAGAAATTTTTTCTTGGGCCTGAAAACCTAGCGGTGCTTGTGCGAAAGCATACTCACCGTCGGGCCGACATATTTGAATAGTTCTCCACCCCAGTTTGTTCGGTGTAACAAAATCTTTTTTGGGGTTATCGGCTACATAGACACAATTGCGATGGTCGCAGCCCAAGATCCCTTTTAGTTTCATGTAGGGAGTAGGACTTGGCTTCCAGTGATCGCGACCAAATTCATCGGAATAAACCACGGCGTCAAAATAATGAGCGATCCCAAGTGCTTTGACTTTATTCTTTTGAGTTAAGAGATAGCCGTCGGTAATGAGGCCTAATTGATTCCGCTTGTGGAAAAATCGAAGAGTCCAGTCAGCATCCTTGTGAAGTTGCAACGTAGGAGCATGTTCGCGATAGATTTTTATGAGTTCGGGGATTAGTTGAGCGGCTTCCATGACGCCCAATGAACGTAACACGCGGTCGAAAACATCTCCCCGAATCCCACTATCAAAAAGCCTGCGAGCCTCTGCAAAAAAACCCGAATAACCTCTCTCCAACAAGAAACGATCAATCTCTTGAAAGCCGCTCAGGACAAACTGTTTTTCTGGAAATAGAGTATCATCGAGATCTAGAACAAGAACCGAACACATGCGAAAAATCGAAAGGGTTAAAAAGGGGCGTTAAAAAAAACTGCAGCATCATACCGCAACATGGTCACACCATCGTTCCAATTATTGTGCGCTGAAGAAGGTAATCCAAAGGCTTCCTCGATCAGCCATTTGGCAAAAGTACCACCAGCACGATCTGCTAAAGGATAGCCACCGCCAAAACGCGCGTTGATTTCGAAGACCGCAGCTTTGCCGGAATTGTCCACGATTGCTTGAAAACAAATGGGCCCGAAGGCTTTGCCTCTAAGCGCATCTGCTAACTTCACCGCGATTGTCATCAAGACAGGGTTACGCTGTGTAATTCCTTTGCTAACCTCCCCACCTCTTGTTTCACAACGCCAGTGAGGCACGGCGCAACGCAACACTCCTTTTGAATCAAAAAAAACATTGATCGTATACTCCTTCCCCTGCCATACCTCCTGTGCTATGTATTTCGTGCGATCGATCGCGAAGTTCTCCACCTCCCTCGGATTCTCAGCAAAATGCAACCCGACAGAGCAACTTCCATTGGTCGGTTTTAGAATAACTGGCCAATTCCACTCAGTAGGTTCACCTAACAATTCGTCCACCGTTCCTGTTTTTGGGGTAGGGATGCCGATTTGATCTAAAAAGCAGCATGTTGCTGCCTTGTTCCTTGCCATTCGAATGGTTTCAAGATTGGACACGAGAATCCTTGTTCCAATGCTTTTGAACTGATCGGTTACGGAAGCAAGGATTTCGAGTTCCGTATCAATTGTAGGAATAACCAATCGGATCTTTTCGCGTTTGCAAAGAGCGAAAAGAGTAGGGATATAATCGGGATGTGTGCAGCGTGGAACCTCCCAAGCGTTATCTGCTTGCTGGCAGGCGGAGCTCATTTGGGGATTGGCATCAACTGCATAAACTTTTAGGTCGAGCCTTAATTCGACCGCCGCTCTACGAAAGCATTCTAGCAACTCGACTCGCCGCCCCGCTGAAGAGATAAGAATATTCACTGGATTACGCAATTCTAGAAGGATAATCACACTGTTTGCTCAAGCAAATAAATGGCATCATAAGTCCTCAGATTTGTGGCACATAATGGCTATTCCATTATTGGAAAAGGGTGTATAAGTCTACGCGGATCTTGTAAAGTTTCTGCGAAAGCGGATTTTGGTCACGATTCGTTAGAGCGAGTTTCCAAGCATGGTTCTTGAGAACAATGACTGCTGGACTATACTTAGTCCACTCTGTGCCCAGAGGCGAAGAAACGCCTTTGTTCTCGATTTACCCTTCGTTTAACAATCCTTCAACAAATGAATTCGAACATAGTCGCGGTGATTGGATTGGG
>SXQI01000034.1 GCA_005793025.1 Verrucomicrobiales bacterium | reverse complement strand
GATACACCTACTCAGAATTTGGAGGACTACTTCTTGCGAGTCGTTAGAAAAGCCCGCGAAAGTGAAGCTCAAACCTCCGGAGCCACATCAGGAAACAGGGTTGCTGCCTACCTTCGAGGAGAGGCGGATGAGACTATTTCCACTCAAGAAAAAATATTGGATCGCCTCACCTCTCCAACTACGACAACGGCACAGCCGACCATTTCTCCCACAATGCCGGAGGCGAACCCACGCCTAGAAGCGTTAACTCAGTTTTCACCCACCTTTCCGGAGAAGGTCGAGTCGACCAATCAGAACTCTGGAACAATCAACGACACGGCTAAGGCCAACGACAAACTCAGTTCCCTCTTAGGGAAAAAGTAGATTCCTCGAACGGAATCAGTGGCATGAAACGAATCCTGACCATCACGATCTTAACCTTGCGGGCAGCCATACGCTTCCGCTTGGTAGCCTTGATGTCGTTCATCATGCTGGCGGGGGTTGTCGGTTTACCACTGATCTTGAAGGATGATGGGACGGCAAGGGGTTTCACTCAAATCTTGCTGGCTTACACACTGACCCTCATTACTGCATTGTTGGGCTTCGTAACCTTGTGGCTCGCTTGCGGAACTCTTGCCAAAGAGATCTCTGAGTCCCAAATGCAACTCGTCGCAGTGAAACCGATTCCGCGATGGCAAATCTGGATAGGCAAATGGTTGGGGTTGGTCGTTCTCAATGCGTTTCTGATCAGTTTGACAGGAGTTTGCGTGTATTTCTTGTTGTACTGGAGAGCCAATCAACTCCCCGCTGAGCAACAAACAATTCTGCGCAACGAAATCCTAGTGGCGCGTGCGTCGATCAAAGAACCAGTGCCCAATTATTCACAGGACGTGGAACAGATTTTGCAGGAACGCCTTGCGACCTCAAAACCGCCTGAGGGCACGGATTTGAACAGTGTCAAAGCCGTGATTTTAGAGCAGGTGAAAGCACGCAATCAAATTGTCCCGCCGGGGTATATGCGCCGTTGGGAGTTGAATCTAGGCTTCGCTAAACCGTTCCTCACGGATCGTCCGCTCTTTATTCGCACCAAGTTTAACGCGGCGGTCACCAACATCTCCGGAACTTACATGGGAATGTGGGAAGTAGGTCCGATCGATACACCTAAAGTCATGCGACGTTCAATGAGCTTGAGTGACAATAGTTTCCATGAATTTGAGGTGCCCGCGAACATGTTTGATGATGCGGGAGTGCTCACCATCCAATTCGCGAACGCCAGTGAAACTGCCCTCCTTTTCAGCGACGAAGAGGGAATGGAGTTGCTCTATCGCGAGGGAGGGTTTGGACTCAACTTCGCACGAGGTTTGGCGATTGTTCTTTGCTGGATTTCCTTGCTTGCAGCACTGGGATTGGCTGCTTCCAGCCTGTTAAGTTTTCCAGTAGCAGCATTTGTCTCGATCGGAGTCCTTTTTGTAACGTTCTCTAGTGGCACGTTAAAACAAGTCGTCGAGGAAGGTGGCATTATGGGTGTGAACCATGAAACTGGTTTCACGGAAAATCCAAGCGTGATCGACTTGGTCGCAGTGCCTGCAGCCAAGAGCATTCTGCGGTCGCTTCAGGTGGTCACGGAATTTTCGCCGATTGATTCCCTCGCAACTGGCCGTAGTATTACTTGGGGAATGTTGGCGATCGCGGTGCTGCAAATTATCGGACTAGTGGGTGGGATTTTAGCAACCATTGGAATCGCAATATTCAATAAGCGAGAACTCGCTGCCACCCAAGGGGGTTTGTAAGAAACATGAACCAAGGCCAGTTCAAATTCTATAAACCGCTTTTAGCCCTGCTTTGTCTGGCGTTGTTATTCGCGTCAGCATCAACGCAACGACAACTTAACCGGGATCGGGATTCTATGGGGTTAACGCGGATTTCTCCGCTTGAAAACGCCCCTCCAATTCTAGCTTTTACCACAGTCGCTTTAGGCGGTTTTCGAGGCATCATCGCCAACGCCCTTTGGATTCGGGCTACCGAGTTACAGGAAGCAGATAAATACTTCGAGATGGTGCAGCTTGCCGATTGGATCACCAAGTTGCAGCCGCATTTTACCACGGTCTGGGTCCATCAAGCTTGGAACATGGCCTACAACATCTCGATCAAATTCCAAGATCCACGTGATCGTTGGATGTGGGTCAAACGCGCTATCGAACTTTTACGCGATGATGCCTTGAGGTATAATCCGAACGAACCCCTCCTCTATCGGGAGTTGGGATGGTTTTACCAACATAAAATGGGCCATTTCCTCGATGATGCCCATAACTCCTACAAGCAATACTGGGCAGCCGAAATGGACACGGTCTTCAGCACTCAGCGACCTGATTTCAAAGAGTTAATCAATCCCTCCAATCCAGAATCTGCGGCAAGTGCCAAGCGGCTGCGTGAGGTCTACAAGATTGACCCGGAATACATGCAAAAAGTTGACACCATGTATGGCCCGTTAGAGTGGAGACTTCCGGATGGTCACGCGATTTATTGGGCGACTCTTGGTTTAGAAAAAACAGCCAAAGAAAGCCTTAAAAAAGAGGACTTCATCACACTGAGACGGATTATTTTCCAGTCTCTGCAGCTTGCGTTCCATCGAGGGAAATTGCTCTATGCCAAGAACGGGGATCGCTCCAGTTTTGTTTATGGGCCGAACCTCGAAATCGTAAAGCAAGCCAGCGATGCCTACGAGGAAATGGCTGATCTGGAACCCGACAAAAACCAACATATCTTGACCGGCCACCGCAACTTCCTCGGAACCGCCGTCTACTTCCTTTACACCCATAATCGAATGAGCGCGGCCAAGAAATGGTTCGATTACCTGAAGCAAAAGTATCCGGTCGAGACGGCCAAGTTTATCGATTTGGATTCGTATGCGTTAGGACGAGTGACGGAGGATGTGGGTGAAAACGATCCCAATCGTGTCCAAGCTATTTTGGAAGGGATGTTGGAATCGTCGCTGGTGCAATACGCAATGGACGATGACGAACAGGGCTTAGGATACGAACTTTTTGCACGGAAGATTTGGAAACGTTACGCCGACGCCATCTCGGATCCTTCCAGCCAGAAACGCGTCGCGCTGCCACCGATCGAGGAAATGAAAAAGCTGACTTTGGAGCGAGTTCTGAGCCCAGATTTCGGGCTGGACCCAATCCTTGTCGCCCAACTCCGCACGAAACTCAACCTGCCTCCTCCGAGTGCTGAGCCTGCTCCTGTCGCTCCAACGCCGAGCACCTCAGCGGGGAATACAAACAGCCTCGGGACAAACCTTCCGGCCCCCAAAAAGTAAGGCCAACGGAGGTTACACCTTGGGTTCCCACCCTTTGCGATAGCTCCGCTTCCAGAGTTTCTGCGCGTCTCGATTATTGAGGATGTGTCCGTTTTCAGGGTTCACATTGACGACGCTTTGGGTTTGCCAAGCGATGTTCCCTAAGTGACATAACAGCGTACTTTTGTGTCCTTCGGCGATTTCTGATTTGAGTGGGACGCCATTGCGAATCGCCTCAAAAAAGTTCGCAATATGGATTTTTTCGCCCCCTTCACCTGTGGTTTTCGAAACTTCCTTCCCTTTGGTGTCGTAAACCTTACACCCGTTCCCGTCGATGGAAAGCGAACCGCCATCACCATAAAATGTAACAAACGAGGAGGCTTCTTGGGGACGCGGGTGACAGGAACTCCCGTCCCACATCGCCCCCTTCTTGCCAAAGTCAAAGGTGGTTACCGTGGTATCCGGCGTTTCTTGATCGTCATCGAAATGGTAACGTTCCCCGGTACAGCTGACTCTCGTCGGATAATCAACCTCCAGACCCCACCTCACCAAGTCCAAGGCATGGATGCCGTTGTTGCCCAGTTCGCCATTGCCCCAATGCCAACGCCAATGCCAATTATAATGAACTACGTTATCAAGATAGGGGCGTTCCGGGGCAGGACCTTGCCACAGGTCATAATCTACAGTTTTCGGAATGGGGATGACCTTTCCTTTGCCGATGCTGCCTCGGTTCGCAAAATACCATGATCTCGCGTAACGCACAGGACCGATCACGCCCGCCTTCAATTGAGCCATAGCCTCGATCACTCCCGGCCAACTCCTTCTCTGGTTTCCCATCTGGACGAGACGTTGATGTTGCCTTGCAGCTTTTACCATCATCTCTCCCTCCCATGCATTGTGACTGCAGGGCTTCTCGACATAAACATGCTTACCCGCAGCACAAGCCATAATGGTCGCCGGAGCATGCCAATGATTGGGAGCAGCAACAAAAACTGCATCTACCTCTTTATCCTCCAAAACTACCCGGATATCCTTGGTTTCCTTGGGAGCTTTTGCATTACTACTTGAAAGAGCCTTCTGTGCTCGAGCGATCCTTGCATCATCAATATCACACAGCCATGCGATCTCCACACTCGGAAGAGCTACCGCAGCACGTGCGAGATCCAACCCTCGCCCCATACCCATTACCGCCACACGCAACCGCCGAACCGCACTCGGCAAGTCGGCAGCACGACTCGTGGAGGTTTTGGACAGCAAGGTTGCCCCGATCAGTGATGAAGTGATGAACTCTCGTCTTGGAATAATCATTGGCATCCCTTGACGATATCGAGTCGCAAAAAAATGCCAAGTCAGGTTGCTACAGCTTCCGTTTGGGCCTGATTCAAAAAATCGAATTGAAAAACTGGGCCAACTGGTTAGTTATCTAGGGATTCAAAATCAAAGAGCGAAATGTAACTTTCAACCATATTTAAGAATGTTCCCTCGTTTCATTTCTACTCCTATGACTCCGCCGCCGCTGCAGCATCGTCGAGACGAACGGTACAGAAGCCCGAGTTGAGGCCTCTGCGAATCCGGACGTATCCCCACCGCCGACCGGATTGTCTTTCTCTACAAGACATTCGATCTTCCGTCGCGTGAAGAAAAACTGGCCATCGCCGCGTCCGCTGTTATTCAATTGGGAAGAATTGCAGGCTCATAGCTACCTTGTAAACAGCTGATATGAAGTCACTTGTCCGCCCGCTGCCAGTGCCGTTTCTTTGGATGTGCCGATACCCACTTCTGGACGACAATTCCGCACCGATGCGGTGGCTGATCGATGCGATCAATGCTTCCGCTCGGATGAACCCCGGAATCAAATGGCCTTCACCCAATTCATGAAAACCAAATCCGCCACGCACATACGGGGGCCGGCCAAGCTCCGTGTCGCGGGACTTTTCTCGTTGATCGCACTTGGCGCCATGCTCCATTTCAGCGGCGTTCCTGCTGCATTCGCGGAGGCGATCGTTCCCGGAGTGGTTTCTAGCCAGCTCGATCCGGACCTGAAGGGTCTCATTTTGATTGAGGAGTTGAATTGCGCAGCTTGCCACACGGGCGATCCGTCGCTGGCTGCACGCTCGAAGAAAGCACCTCGCCTTGCCGACATCGGTTCGCGTGCGAACCCACGATGGTTAGAGACGTTTATCGGCGATCCGCATGGAACCAAACCCGGCACGACGATGCCGGATGTCTTGATGCAATTGAACGCGGAGGAAAAACAGCGGACGGCCGCCGCGCTCACCCACTTTTTGCTCTCGCTAAAAAAGAACGACTTCTCGTTGCAGCCGCCGGATGCGGTGGCGGCGGAGCATGGGAAGCGGCTGTTTCATTCGCGCGGATGCGTGGCATGTCATTCGCCTCGAGATGATAATGGCGTGGAGTCGCTGCCGATGAATTCCGTCCCTCTTGGTGCGTTGGAGAAGAAATACAGTTTCAAAAGTCTCGTGGATTTTCTGCGTCAGCCGCACGTTAGCCGGCCTTCCGGGCGGATGCCCGATATGCGACTCTCTGCGAAAGACGTGGAGCGCATTGCCCATTTTCTCCTGCAAAAGACGCGGATGCCGGGCTCGCTTGGCTTCACCCTGTATCGCGGGGAGGTGTGGGAGGGCCTAGAGAGTGAGAAGGTGCGTGCGGAACGAGCAGGGCTTGTGAAGGACTTTGAGATGGTGAGCCTCGGCATCGGCAACATCGAGCAGCACACGGCAATCAAATACAACGGCTGGTTGAACATTTCGAACGCGGGGCATTACACGTTTTTCCTCAAGATGAACGGCGGCTCGCTTCTCGTGGATGGGGTTCAGGTCATCCAGCAGGACCCGAGCGACCGGCGCGGAGTGAAGGAATTGGAAGGCGCTGCGGAACTGGCGGCTGGCTGGCGCAAAATCCAGCTCACGTATTTTCACACAGGCCATGAGGCGAAATTCTCCTGCGAGATGGAAGGGCCGCAGATCAAGCGGGGACCGATTCCTTCGTCGCGGCTGTCCATTTCCAGCGAACCCATTGTGCCCTTCGAGCCGTTCGAAGTGGATGAGGAACTCGCCGTTCGTGGACGGGAACATTTCAGAATACTTGGCTGCGCCAATTGCCACGACGATCTCAAAGTCCCCGCGACACCCGGACGCGCGTGGGCTAGGCTTGGCGCGAGCCGCGGATGCCTCAGTGAATCTGCCGGAGCGTGGCCGCGTTTCGACCTGAATGTGGAGCAGCGCACAGCCATCCAGAAGGTTCTGCCCTTCGCGGAAAAACCGGTGCTGGATGACAAACAACAGCTGGCAAAAACGCTCGTCACTTTCAACTGCATCGCCTGCCACGAACGCACGGGCCTAGGTGGGATCGACCCAGAACGCAACTCGCTCTTCACCGGAACACAGCCGACGCTTGGCGATCAGGGCCGCATCCCTCCGCCCCTCTCGGACGTCGGTGCGAAACTGAAGCCCGAGTGGATCATCGAGGTGATGCTACACGAGAAGCGGCAGCGCGGATACATGGACACCAGCATGCCGCAGTTTGGTGAGGCGAACGTCAGACATCTCGTGGAGTTGTTTGGCAAGGTGGATGTTCTAGAAACTGTGACCGTCCCCAAAGTGGCCAATCTTAAAGAGTCCAAAGCTGCCGGTCACGAAATGATCGGTGCCGACGGCCTGAGCTGCATCGCGTGCCATGAATTCAATAAACAGAAATCCGGCGAGGTCGGGGCTCTCGACCTCGCGCATGTAACAGACCGGCTCAAAAAGAACTGGTTTCATCTCTACTTGCGGCAACCCTCGCGCTTCCACCCCAACGTGATCATGCCCAGCTACTGGCCGGACGGCCAGTCCCTACGTCCGAACATTCTCGGCGGCGATACCGCGCAACAAATCGAAGCATTGTGGACTTATCTCGAAGACGGCACGCGCGCGAAGAAGCCAGCCGGCCTTTCCCGGCAATCCAACGAACTGCGCGTGGGCGACACCACCGAGATTTGTCGTGGGCAAAGTCCCGTGGGCTATCGCGGAATCGGTGTCGGCTATCCCGAGCGCATTAACCTCGTTTTCGACTCCGGTGAAATGGTGCTGCGTCAGTTTTGGAAAGGAGACTTCGCCAGCGTGGACTCCGGCCGCTTTCACCCGCGCGGAACCGATGCGATTTACTTCCCGCCCGGCATTCCGTTTCACCGCCTGACGTCGCTGGAGGACAACTGGCCCTACAAAGGGAAAACCAATCACGCCTTCCCCCAAGACCATGGATACCAGTTTCGAGGCTATTATCTGGATGCTGCGCGAAGACCAACGTTCCTATACAACTATGGCGACATCGCGGTGGAAGACTTTTTCGAGGACGTGCGCGACCCGGACGGCCACCCCATATTCAAACGCTCGATTCGTTTTGACACACCAACCGCAACACCACCTTTCTATTTTCGCGCCGCCACCGGTAAAAAAACCGCCGCCACCGGCGACCGCAACTTCACCACGGACAAGCTGCAACTCCGCATCACTAGCGACCACGGGGGCCTCATCCGTGAAGGCGAAAACAGCGACGTGTTAATCCATCTGACGCTTTCGAAGGGCCGCTCGACTCTAACTCTCGAATACCAATGGTAAGGATAAACTACATCATCACGCTCGCAGCCCTGGTCGTGGCGCCGTTTCTCCGCGCCTCCGAAGACCTCGGTGAAATGTGGGGCACTGCCGCGGAAGAAGCGAAATATTACCCCATCGTGAATATCCCCATCCCTTCCAACTTGCCCATGCGACCAGGCGGCTTGGAGATTCTGCCGGATGGACGCCTCGCTGTCGGCACACGGCGCGGCGACATCTATTTCGTGCGCGGCGCATTCGATTCGCCGCCGAAACCCGAGTTTCACCTTTTCGCCACTGGGCAGGACGAAATCTTTTCGCTCTCATGGAAGGACAGCGCGATGACGACAACAACGTGGGGCGAGGTCACCCGTATTTCTGACACCGACTGCGATGAATTTGCCGACCGTTACGACACGTTGACCAGCAATTGGGGCTACGCCGAGGGGCACGAGTTTGCGTTTGGTTCCAAGCCCGATCCCGAAGGCAACATCTGGGTCGCGCTCGGCCTGAGCGGTTCGTATGAATCGCTGAATCTATTTCGCGGCTGGGCTGTGAAAGTCACGCCGGGCGGGAAGATGATTCCAGTGTGCAGCGGCCTTCGTAGCCCTGGGGGCGTGGGGGCGAATGCAGAGGGAGAGATGTTTGTCATCGAGAGCCAAGGCCCTTGGAATGGCTGCTGTTCGCTGAAGCATCTCAAGGAAGGCGCCTTCCTCGGACATCCCGCCAGCTACAACTGGTATCCCTTCGTATCCGGCATGAAAGCACCCGCGCTTGAACCAAAAAGTGATTCGCGTGTGTATGTCGAAAAGAAGCGCGTGAAAGAACTCGTCCCGCCGGCGGTGAAATTTCCCTACATCAAGATGGGCCGCTCGATTTCCGGCTTCCGGCTCAATAAAACTGGCGGCAAATTCGGCCCGTTCGACGGGCAGCTTTTCCTCGGCGATTACAGCCTCAGCCTGATCCTGCGGGCAACGACCGAGCAGGTGAACGGCGTCTGGCAGGGCGCGTGTTATCCATTCCGCGAAGGACTGGCGACCGGCATCATGAATGTGGAGTTTTCGCCCAAGGGCCAACTGATCGCCGGAGGTTTCACCACCAGCCGACAGTGGCCCGTGCGCGGCACGGAGCCCTTTGCCATCCAACGGATAGATTGGAATGGCATCGTGCCCTTCGAAATCAAAGAAATCAAAATCAAGAAGGACGGCTTCCTCGTCACCTTCACGAAGCCCATCGACAAACAAAAGGCCGCGAAAACAGATGCTTATAACATCACCACCTACACCCACGTTTACCACGCCGGCTACGGCAGCCCCGAGGTGGATCAGACAACTGCCCGGGTGACCAAAGCCGATCCTTCGGAGGACGGGCTCTCGGTGATGGTGCGTCTGGAGAACATCACAGAGGACCACATCCACGACTTCGACTTCAGCAAAGTCACAGCACAAGACGGCCAGCGTCTTTTGCATTCCAAGGCTTATTACACGGTGAACGAGATTCCGAAAAAGTAACCAGTCACTCCCACCCATTTATGTGCAAACTTCTCCGCCACTTTCTCTGTTTAATCGCCATCGTTGACTTCTGCGGCGTAGCCTACGCCGCGAACAGCCCGCAATGGCTGATCTACCCCGGTGGCGATGGTCCGGGAAAGGGCAGGCGCATCGTGTTGATCGCCGCCGACCAGGAATACCGCAGCGAAGAATCGATGCCAATGATGGCGAAGATTCTCAGCACCCATCACGGTTTTGAATGCACGGTGCTGTTCGCCGTGAACGACAAGGGGGAGGTCGATCCAACCATGCCGGTTTATCCCGAGCAAGGTAAGGAACTCAATAATCATCACATTCCCGGTCTGGAGCAGCTCGCTTCGGCCGACCTCGTCATTTTCTTTCCCCGATTGCTCACGTTGCCCGTGTCGGAACGGGAGATGATTGTAAAGTATATTGATTCCGGTAAGCCGATCATTTCCATCCGGACCGGCAACCACGGTTTTCACGCCACACTGCCCTACAAGATCAACGGCAAGCAAGTCCGGTGGGGCGAGGACGTGCTCGGCGGAGAGTTCCTGGGCCACCACGGTCGTTGGCACGCGGACTCCACCCGCGGAATCATCGTTCCGGAACAAAAGGATCATCCTATCCTGATTGGAGTAGGCGACATCTGGGGGAATTCCGATGTTTACCGAACCTATAAGGAAGGAACCACCCTGCCGACCGATTGCACCGCCTTGGTCTGGGGTCAACCCCTCATGGGTCGGAAACATGACGACCCACCGAATCCAAAACTGGAGCCACTACCCGTCGCATGGTTCAAGAACTGGCGGACGAGCGATGGTAAAACTGCACGCGTTTTCCACTGTACGATGGGCAGCGCCCATGATTTTCAGTCCGCTGGCCTGCGCCGGCTGATAATCAACGCCGCGTATTGGGGGATGGGCATGGAATCAACCATCACCTCGACTCTTCGTGTGGACACTGTCGGCACCTACCAGCCGCTGGAAAGCGGTTTCAACTACCAAGCACTCGGGGTTGTCCCGAAGCCGGTTTCGGCCTTCAAATGACGCCCACGAATTCGATGTTTTCCTTGGGAACTAATCAAGCAAACTTGAACAACTTCAAATTGTTAACCTGCCACCTCCCTGCTCCAGACTCGGATTCATCACTGCCTTCGGCCTTGCCCTAGGCCGGACTGTGCGGACCCGCAAATCGCGATTCTCGTGTCGCTCGGCCTCTAACTGCGATTGCAGAGCATTTGGTCAACCTAGTTTTGCGCCCAATACTTCCCTTTCCAGCAGCCTTGACGCTCGAGAGCCAGTTTTGCATAGCCTGACGCCTGAAAGTTTCATCGTAGTTACGACGTGGTTTGACGGGTATTTGTTTCGTGGGTTCAGGGTTAATTTTCTGCTCATTTCCCTTTCCGTCAAATCGAAGCAGCCTGAGATCTTCTCGAATCCTCGGGACCTATGATGACCACAAATTCACCCTTCGGCTTCCGCTGAGAGAATTGGAGTTTTAGTTCTGCAGGAGTCCCTCGCAAATACTCTTCAAACCGTTTGGTCAATTCTCGGGCAAGAACAACCGATCGGTTTGGAGCAAGGTCGACCAGCTCCTCTAACAACTTCTCAACTCGGAATGGAGACTCATAAAGCACTAGGGAAGCCTCGATCGGCAGAAACTGGCTCAACATTTTTCTGCGTTGACCAGATTTGTGAGGGAGGAACCCGAGGAATACGAATCGATCCGTTGCGAGGCCACTAGCCGTGAGTCCTGCGACCAATGCACACGGACCTGGAACGGATTCCACGCTAAAACCGGCGGCCAAAGCTGACTGAACGACCCTTTCTCCTGGGTCACTGATGCCCGGAGAGCCAGAGTCGGTAACCAACGCTATTTTCTCTCCTCGCCCAAGTCGATCGATGATTTCTTCACTCCTTTTCGCCTCATTGAAGCGGAAGTAGCTAATCATCGGCTTTTGAATCTGAAAATGGCGTAGGAGTTGTCCTGTGTAACGGGTGTCCTCCGCCGCGACAAGATCGCAATCGCGCAACACCCGGAGAGCTCGCAAGGTGATGTCTTCGAGGTTCCCTATCGGAGTAGCAACTAGATAAAGAGTCCCGGGAACCAGTAATTTGGAATCATCCACGATTCGGTGATTATGAACTCACCGGGCGCGAGGTAAACTTCAAACGCACAAGACACTTGCAGAACCGATGGTTTGTGGTAGTGTTCTGGCACTGCTTCCCTGTTTCCAATTGTGGGGTTCGCAGTTTGAAACACGATAAACAACACAGGGAACAATCGATCCTATGAAGAAATATCTCGCAATTCTCGCTGTAACCGTTTCTGCAGCATTCTCACTGAGTGCAGCAGATGCCAAACCCATCACCGTTAGTGGTGAAGGCAAATGCGCTAAATGCGCTCTCAAAGAAGCCGATAAATGCCAGAACGTAATTGTTGCTGACAAAGACGGCAAAAAAGTCACTTATTACCTGACCGGGGACGTGAGCAAAGCGTTTCATGGTGGCAATTTGTGCTCTGGTTCAAAACCAGTGACCGCAACCGGCACCCCTACGGTGGCCAATGGCAAAACCGAGATTGCCGTGACCAAGATCGAAGCTACTAAGTAATCTTTTCAAAAACAAAAGACGGGCTGGAGGAATCCAGTCCGTCTTTTTTTGTGCTGAAAAGGGTTCGAAAAACTTACGAAGCCACTTAAGCCTTGGTGGGCTTGGTCGCAACTTTGGCGTTTTTCCGTTTGAGGTAAGCCACTCGGCGGCGGCGCTTTTCGACCTTATTGTGTTGTTGTCCCATAACTCTACTTTACTTCGCGGCGGTGGTTTTGTTCACTATCGAATCTTGAATATGACGATTTCGGGGTCTCGAATCAATATCTTTTTAGGGATGGTTCTCTCGTGTTTTCTGCTGGTTGCTTGCAAAACCACAGAACAGAAGAAAACAGGCAAAGAAGCGGCTGCGATTCAGATCTTTCTTGAAAGCGTCAACCCAGCGGCTGAGAAACGCTCGATCACAATTGGTGAGCGCACCCAATCGCAGGTGAATGTAGCCCTCACCCCTTTCGCAGACACTGCCGATCTCGAGAGTGCTAGCATCGTCGATGTGGATGAAATGGGGGGATTTGGGATTCGATTGAATTTTAACGACCATGGAAAACTCGTGCTTGATACTGTCACGGGTTCCTCTAGGGGTCTGCGGATGCCGGTGTCGGTTGTGTATACGCAAGTCCGTTGGCTCGGGGCTCCACGAATCAATCGCCGGATAACCGATGGGACATTGGTCTTTACACCGGATTGCACTCGGGAGGAAGCGGAACGGATTGTTCGCGGGCTCACCAATGTCATTAAAAAGCTCTCCAAACCTTATGTGTTCTGAATTAGTCCGGATGCTTTGTGCGTTCGGGGTTTGGATTCTTGGGTGTTCCGTGGGGTATGCCCAGACCTTCGCTTTACCCACAGCAAACCGTGCTTTGTTAGTGGGTGGAGGTGGAGATAATTATTTCGTTGGCACAGCAGGCAAACCGTGGATCAGCGGCACATTCGGTTGTGTCCGATCTGATGGCTGGCAAGTTCATGAAGGATTAGACATCAAATGCCTCCAGCGAAATCAGCAAGGGGAACCTCGTGACGCTATTTTTGCAACGGCTCACGGATCGGTGGTCTATATCAACTCCAACCCGAGCCTTTCGAATTACGGGAAATACATCATCGTGCGCCATCAGATTGATGGTATTGAGCTGTATTCAGTTTACGCACACCTCAGTGAAATCGCAGCTAAACTGCGTGTTGGAAGCCCAGTTCGGCAGGGAGAAACCATCGCCATCATGGGTCGAACTTCGAATACGCGACAGAGGATCTCGAAAGATCGCGCCCACCTGCACTTCGAGCTGAACCTGCTCGTGAATGACGATTTTCCTGTTTGGTATAAGAAAAACCTCCCCGGGCAACGCAATGACCACGGCCCCTGGAATGGTCGAAACCTTATCGCCCTAGATCCCAAAGCCATTCTACTCGAACAACATTCGAGGGGCGCGAATTTCAGCCTACGAACCCACATCCAATCCCAAACCGAAATGTGCCGTGTTCTGGTTCGTCGAACGAACTTCCCTTTTTTGAAACGATATGCCGGCTTAGTGCGGCGGAATCCACTGACCGAGGGTGGAAAAGCGAGTGCTTATGAAATTTCCCTCAACTTCAATGGATTACCCATCGAACTCGTTCCCCGAACAGCTTCCGAAGTGAAGGGTGTGCCGCAAACGGTGGCAGTCTTACGGGTGAATTCCGCTGAGCATAAGAAGAATCCCTGTCGCAAACTTCTCATGGTTTCAAAAAACCGCTGGCAGCTCACCACCACGGGCCAGCAACTGATCGACCTCTTGACCTATTAGGGTACGGTTTTACCAGTTTACCTTAAGCGGCCCATGGATTAAAAATACGATTCGGTTGAGTTTTTAGTGGTTCCAGTTTTATGAGCGTAGAATACATCGAGCGAGTGTACAACAGCTACTCGGGGGTTTATGACTTCTTTTTCGGAAAAGTCTTCCAGAGTGGCCGCGAACTGGGACCCGAGTATTTGGCCCTTTCAGCAGACACGAAAATGCT
>SXQI01000291.1 GCA_005793025.1 Verrucomicrobiales bacterium | reverse complement strand
CCGTTCCTCACTCCGACGATCAGTTTTTCCACACTCCTCACCCGATCTGCATTGGAACAACTCGCTCGACCCATCCTTTCATCCACCCGCGCCCATTGTTTCCGCGCCCTTTCCGATGCTCAGATCAAAGCCCAAGACCTCGATCAAGTCATCCTCGTCGGGGGCCAAACCCGCATGCCCCTCGTCCGGAGCCTCGTCGCCGAATGGTTCCAGTGCCGAGATTTCGAAGCCAGCACCGGGAGCATCCGCTTGGGTTCAGAATATCATCGGGCCGAGGGCCCCATGCTCAACACGTCCCAGAATCCTGACGAAGCCGTCGCCATCGGGGCAGCTATCCAAGCCGGGATCCTCTCCGGCGGTTTCAAAGAGTTACTCCTACTCGATGTCACTCCCCTCTCCCTTGGGCTCGAAACATTCGGAGGACTCATGAACGTCATCATCCCCCGTAACTCCACCATCCCCATCAAAGCCGGCGAAGCCTTCACCACCGCCATCGACAATCAGCCTTCCATGCTCATCCACGTCCTGCAGGGCGAACGCGATCGAGCCCACGACAATTGGACCCTTGGACGTTTTACCCTCGATTTCGACCCAGCCCCCAAAGGCGTCCCCCGCATCGGTGTCCAATTTGAAATCGATGCCAATGGAATCCTCCACGTCCTCGCCAGAGACATCAAAACCGGTCGCCAACAAATCGTGGACTTGAAATCAACCGTTGACGTCAACGATGAAGACGTCCAACGCATGGTCGAAGAATCCGTCGAACACGCATGGGAAGATCTCAACGCGCGTCGTTGGATCGAAACAAAACTCCGCGCTCAAGAAACCCTCACCGCCACCCGCACAGGCCTCGTTGATTGCGGCAACGATCTTCCGGAACCTTCACGCGCCCTGATCGAAACGGCGATTACCGAGTTGGAACAGTTGCTCACCTCCGAAGACCCCCTCACCCAATCCGGCGATAGCAACACCCTAAAAGCAGCCCACACCCGCCTCGACCAAGCCACCCAACCCCTCGCCGACCTCATGATGGAACGCGCCACCGACGCCCTCCTCCGCCAACGCGGCCTGATTTAACCCCGACAATCTTCGGCACCCCGGTATCTCCGCATTTTGGGTATTACTCCCCTGACTCCGCCCTCGGGTTGATCCACATCTCCATGGTACCGGGGAATCAGATGAATATGAACGTGTGAGACAGTCTGCCCAGCCGCAACACCCACGTTTACCCCTATGTTAAACCCATCCGGTTGGAAATCCGTATCCAGTTTTCGTTTCGCCTCACCAACCAATCCGAATGCGGTTTGTCGTTCATCCTGAGAAAGGTCAAAAAAGTTTTCCACATGCCGAAAAGGAATGATCAGCAAATGGCCTTTGCTAACTGGGTAGCGATCATATCGGGCATAACAATGAGAATTTTGGTACACGATCTCGCTCTGCGGTATCGAACAGAATGGGCATGGAGCATTCCTATTCATATGTTGAATCAATGGGGTAACGTCACGTATCTAACATTTGGATGAATTCGGCTATTACTCGCAAATCTGTATCGTGATCCAATTCAAACAGCAGAATTGGAAATCGATTACGATCTGGGTTATCGGGAATCAATTGAATGGAATCGTGCTTCCAATTCTCCCCGTCCGTTGATTTGGTGCTGGAATAACGCTTCACCGTATAAGCCCCACCTGTTTCCGGATCTGAAAAGTCCCGTTTTTGCACAAGTAGGATTCGTCCTTGCCGTGTGCCTTCAACCGAACTGCGGAACACGCAATAGGAACCATCATTGATTGTTGGCTGCATCGATTCACCGATAACCTGCGTGACGAACATTCCCTCGGAGAGTCGTTTCGAATATCCGTATTTCGTTACATCAACCCAACCTGCTGGCTCCGGTGCAGCGTCCTCCTCGAAACCGCCAGCAGCAACCTTCAACGAAAAGAACGGCAGATGATTAACACCGGGAGTGATTCCGCGTTCGACCAGTCCATGCAAATGGTGAGCTCGCTGCTCCAAGAATTGCAGGTCCAGATCGTTGCCAATAGGTTTAGTTGAAACCGATTTAACACGGACTTCAACAGGCGTCTCAACCGAAGTGGACGGTAGGGAGATTCTCCATCCAGATCGGAACCCCTGATTGATGGCGATTTGTGCCTGTGGCAAGATCACATCACGACATTTTGCTTCCAAACCGCTCTCCCCGAGGGCAAACAACGCAGGCACGTCCAGCTTGAAACAATCCGTGTAATCCTCCAGTAATTTAGGATGCCTATGAGCAATCTGGATCGCGTTAAAGTGCAGCCGGGCAAGGCGTGGGAGGTAAAAATCTAAGTCAGGCAACCTGTCATTCTTTCGTGAGTTCGTTGTTTTCTCTACCGGAGTCAGATTCCAGAGCAAATCGTGTGTTACGAAACTCCACGGCAGAAAATGGTCTATGGAAAAACTCTCACCTAACTGTCGGTCCGAGTAAATATCGCGAAACTCGGAACCCTTGCCTGCCTTCCCGAGGTCTATTCTGACTTGTCGCCAGAATTTACGAGCGGCATCAAGATTCCTTTCCTTTTCGGCAGTTAACTTGTTCAGCACACCCGGCACGTTCGGATTTCGCGCCTGCAAGTAAATCGCGAAGTGGTGTTCGGCGAAAGACTGGATGATGCCGAGGTTCTCCATAAAGAACGTCCGCCACGTTTCATTCACAACGATGACTTCCGGCTTGCCGTTGCTCTCGAAATAGTAGGGCGAAGCAACCAGCAACCGTTGACTCGCTCGCGCGAGTTCTTTGATTTTTGGGGTTCTAGTTACGTCCTTTTCTCCATGGAGTTCATTTTCAAACCACGGTGTTAGAAAACGAGTTGGAACGAACTTGTCAAAGTGACGGAGATTCCGTTGCGTTGCCGCGGAACCTTCAACAAATCTGCGGACACTGCCAAGATCGGCATTCGGCGGTAGCTCAGATGCTTTCTGAATCTCGATAATCACGTTCTGAAGTTGGTCCTGCCACCCGAGCGAGAGTCGGAAGAGGCAGACCGGATGCCATGCGACTACGGCCATCTCTGTGAAGATTTCCTCTAGCCTAATTTTTAATCGGTCGCTCCGCTTCAGGAGCGACAAGAGCGCGAGGAACCAAACGAGTTTGTATGAGGTGGATGTGTGCTTGAACACCTGACCAAGGTAGAATGTCTTCTCGGGGTAACGGAGCGCGATACTGCTGAGAGCGTTCGGCTGATTCGTTAATCTGGATTGATCCATTGCACGAGGTAGGCCGATAGGAAATTTTACACGAGACCAACAAAAATGACCGGTTGATTCTTCAAAAGCGATTCTACCATATCAAAATAGTTTGAAAGCACCGCTAGCTTTTCCCTAATAACTTTCAAAAGGAGAAGGCCACAGAACTTCGCCAGTTCTAATTCGCAATCAGGATTTCTTCCTGTTCTTTTTATACTCGTTTCACATCTCTGCCTTCAAATCCTTTTTAATTCTGGTCGATCCTTATTCTATTTTTCGCTTAACCCTTTCGCCTCGATTGTCGCTCGCCTTCCTCTCAAAAGAGTGAAGAAGGGTCTCAGAGCCAAAAGCACCGTTCGCTGCTGGTCTTTCGACCGGGGTTTCTGTAGGGTTTACTCCAACAAATGAATCCCTCGAACCTTGGCACTTTAAAAGTCTGCTTCTCCCTAATCGTCGCGCTCTTCTTTTCTCCGTGCACCATTCTGGCAGCTCCGTCGTTTGGGGAACGGTTGGGTTGGGGACCCAATCAAGTGGTGGTCATTCTTCATGTGGATGACGTGGGGATGTCCCGCTCTTCGAATCTTGGTGCGGTTGAATCTGTTGAGAAAGGCGTTGCTACCTCGTGGGCAGTGATGATGCCCTGCCCTTGGGTTCCCGACATCGCTCATTATCTGAAAAAGCATCCCAATATCGATAGCGGCTTGCACCTGACTCTTACCTCGGAATGGGAACCTTATCGCTGGGGCCCTGTGGCGGGGAAATCTCAAGTCCCCGGTTTGGTGGATCCCGAGGGCTGTCTGTGGCGTAACGTCGCTGGCGTCGTCACAAAAGGTTCCCCGGACGAAATCGAACGCGAGATTCGCGCTCAAATCGACCGAGCCGAAACCATTGGTTTGCCCATCACTCACATCGATTCTCACATGGGAACGCTGTTTGCTCGT
>SXQI01000290.1 GCA_005793025.1 Verrucomicrobiales bacterium | reverse complement strand
GGATGGATCCACTGACCGAGCCCGACGTTCCATCACTCCGATCACTCGATAATAATCATTGGAGACTTTAATCTTTTTTCCAATCGCTTTTTCGAGAGGGAAAAGCAGTGGAACCATTTCCTCCCCAATCAGGCACACATTTTCGCGTGTCTCCATCTCTAGATCTGTAAAAAAGCGACCTTCCCTGACAACTTGATTTCGCATCGCAGGATACCAAGGAACGGTACCCATGATTTCACAGTCGGCCCGGTAACCTACATTCCAAGCATACTCTCGAACGATGCGTCCGGGCACGATTGTGGTGATGCCTGAAATGGTGGATTGGATAAGGCGGATATCGGCGTACTTTAGTCCATAGTCTAATGCGAATCCTTCTTGATTACTGTTCGCGACCTTCTGTTCCTCCGGGGCCTTTGTACTTCGAAGGATAATGTTTTGACTCCCTAGGCTTTTGATTTGTTCCTGAGCCTCGTGGCTTGCCCCTTCACCGATCGCCAGCATCGCAATCACGCTGCACACGCCAAACACGATCCCCAATACGGTGAGTAACGAACGAAGGCGGTGCGACCAAAGGCTGCGAAACCCGAGCCGCACGGTCCGTCGTAGGCGGGCAGGGGACAGAGGTTGGAGGGTTGCGTGTGGGTTCACTCGACTACCAAGGGAAGGGTATTTTGATGGAGCCTTCGGTTGAATGGACATGGGATCAACGGCGGACATCAGATTCAATTTGTCCATCTCGAAGGCGGACGTTGCGTTCGGCTCGTTGGGCCACGTCATCATCGTGAGTAATCATGATGAGAGTTTTTCCCTGATGATGCAGATCATCAAAAATGTTCAAGATTTCTGCGCCAGAAGTGGAATCAAGATTTCCTGTGGCCTCATCTGCGAGGATCACCAATGGATCGTTGACTAACGCGCGAGCGATGGCGACACGTTGCTGTTGTCCTCCGGAGAGTTCGTATGGCTTGTGTTCCAGTCGATCCTTCAGTCCGACTCGCGTTGCGAGTTGCTCAGCCAAGGCACGACTTTTGTCTTGTGGCCACCCCTGGTAATAAAGCGGGATTTCGATGTTCTCGACTACTGTCAGTTGTTGAATCAGGTTGTAGGACTGAAAGATGAATCCTAATCGAGCACCACGTAACGCCGAGAGATCATCATCCTGCAACTGAGCCACATCGTCATCTCCAAGGTAATAGGCCCCACTCGTGGGCCTGTCTAGGCAGCCGAGAAGGTTGAGGAGAGTGGACTTTCCGCAACCGGAGGGTCCCATGATACTGAGATACTCACCGGTTTCGATCACCAGTGAAAGCCCTCTAAGTGCTTCCACCGTTATCAACCCCATCTGATAGGTCTTGCGGATATTCTCTAACCGAACAATTGGAGGTCTAGACATGGAGTGATTCAGTCTTTCACCTGAGAACCTTTGGTGTCGGCCGAGTCTCCTTTCATATCTTCCTTTTTCTTGGTGTCAGACTCCTTAGGCACCTCTGGGGCTTGCAAGGCAACGACATCTCCTTCTTTTAACCCGTTTTTGATGTGGATAAACTCATCGTTGAATTGCCCGATTTCCACCACTCGTTGTTCAGAAACAGATCCGCTAACAAGATTCACAACATGGTGATTGTTGACATAAGAAACAGCCTGGATGGGACAAAAGAGGACCTGATTAAGTTGATCTGCAAGTATTTCAATCTTAGCACTCATGCCTGGTTTCAACCATTCGCGGGTTCCGTCGATCTTGATGCTGGTGTTGTACACCTTAAGTTCAGGGTTCATCCAACGATTCTGGGAGTCGGGCAATACGCCTACTTTTAACACCTCCCCTGTGAGCTTCTCATCTGGAAAAGCGTCTAGGCGGATGAGCACTTTCATCCCTTTTTTAACTTTCTTGATCTGGGATTCGTGAATTTTTGATTTCGCTGACATCTGTTTCATATCAGGAATCGTGATAATCGTTTGCCGTTCTCGGACGTTTGCACCTTCTCGTATAGGCTCGTTATTATAGTAATTATTGTCGCCCGTGGCTCCATATACCACCAACCCTGTTTTTAAGGCTCGGATCGTGCATTTGCCGAGTTGATCCAGCAGGTTCGTGCGTTGTTCATCCATAATCCGATAGCGACCTTGCGATGACTTCAACTTCGCAGTGGATTGGGTAATTTTGGACACAGCTTCCTTGGTTGTTCTATCCAACATCCGGAACGCCTCCTCATATTTCGATAATAATTCCTCGGCTGTTTTAGGAAATTCGTAACGGAGAAAAAGTTCCCGTGCAGTTTCTGCGGTCTGCACCTTGAGATCGTTTTTCTTCACGTTCAGTTGTTCGTTCTCCAAAGTGCTGCGGGTGACAAATCCTTTCTCTGAAAGTCGCTGAGTTCCTTCGAAAAGGTTTTTGGCTAGGCCGAATTCGGACTTCGCCACAAGAAGGTCATCATCAAATTTGCGCAGCTTTTGTTTTGCCTCCCCGTTTCCGAGGATCTCGACTTTGGCGTATTTTGAAAAATCAATCAGGGCTGACGGAACAGTCGTCATCAATTGATTAGTGTCCGTTCGAGTTTTCGTTATTTCTAAATCGAGAGCACTGATAATTTCCGCAGCTGCTTCAGTTCCGATAAACTTTTCTAAGTCTAATCGTGCAAAGCGCACTTTTTGTTCTGCTGCTTTGATATCGCTTTGGTTTTGGTTGAGTTGAATGCCGTGTGATTGTTGGGCATCCGCCAAAGCTGCAATGCTTGTTTCGATCTCGATATCCTGAGTTGTGATTTTCTGTTTCAGTTGGGAAGAATCTAATTCGACCAAAATCTTTCGATTTTGCACGTCCTCCTCCGTGACGAGATAGCCCTCCTCGATAATGCTGAGGATTTTCGTTCCTTCGTAGCCTTTGACTTCTGATCGCAGTTCCTGAGATTCCAATGCTTCGATACTCGCGGCCTCTACGACGGTGATTGGCAGGTCGTCGCGGCGGATGACAAATGTGCTGCCCATCGAAGCACTTGGCGCGCGCCGACTGAGGATTACCGCAAGCAGGGCAACCAGTGCGACCGTTACCAGAAGGGCCTTTCGTACTGATCCCGACTGGGTGGTTTGTCGGTCCCGATGATCAACTAATGGCGGCCCACCCTCAGGGTGGGTGGGTTCAAGGTTTGTTCGCATGTTTCAACTCGTTCCAGTGACCATTCGGTTTAATTAAAAGCATTCCTAAATCCCGCCAGAATTGCAGTCGAGCAACAGTGTGTTCCACTAAGGCGGTTGTCCGTTGATTGTGTGAATTGATGAGGTCGGTCCGTGCATCCACCAAATCTCTAGCCGTTCCACGGCCCAATTCCATCAGCAATTCCTGTTCCTCCACTCGACGTTGACTGAGATTCACTCCAACCTGAGCAACATCAAAGTTCTGCTTTGCTTGTGCAAGGCTTCGCCAACCATCTTGAATCTCCAGTTTGATTTGATCGACAGCGAGTTGAAGAGCGCGTCCTGCTCGGTCGTAATTAATGAGCGAAGTTCGGTAGCTATTTCGCTCGGCTTTACGGTTTAGAGGCAACCTAGTTTCGAATCCTGCAGTCCATCGCATCCGCTCATAATCCAATCGCAACGGACTGTTGCCAGGCCGATTGTAAGCCGTCGCACCCATGACTAGGTTCAAATCTGGTAACAGCGCATTTTTAGAAACACCTACTTTGCGGCCGGCGTCTTCGAACTGATCCCGAGTATTGTAAAGATCCAATCTCGTCTCAAGGGCGATACTCATTGCCTGATCCACGGTAATTTCTAGATGTAAAATCGACAGTTTTTGCAGTTCTTCGTCGGCAAGAACCAAGTTTGTATCGACGGGGATTCCTAGAAGGATTTTGAATTGATCCAAACTCTGTTTGTAATTTCGGTAAGCATTATTCCACTGAGTTTCCGTGGTAAGTTGTGCCTGACGTAATTGACCCAATGCCGCCTGCGTTCGTTGGCCTTCTTTGGCGAATGATTCTTCGCGTTCTACATTGAGACGGAAATTTTGTAACCCAATCCAAGCGTTCTTAACTCGATCTCTATTCTGAAGAACCAGATAATAGGTCGACGCAATTTGCACGCTAAAATCCTTTCTAAACCGAGCAAAGTCGCGCAATTCGTATAAAAGATCCCGTTCTGCTTGGGTCAATTGTTCTACTGCAACCTTGTGTCCCGCGCCTCGGAGTAACGGCTGCGTCAATCTGGCACCCACCCTCGAATTTGCGATGGTGGGGAGTCCTCCGGTCAGAATGCTCGAAAAATCAACGGAGAAATCCGAAGCAATCTGACCTCCGCTCCTGAGTAACATTCGAACTCCTGTATCGGCGTGGGTTTGGAGTTGCTGTTGCTGAGAAGTAGCAACCTCGGTCTGTTTGACGACAGTGCCATCAACCAAACGGGAGATCTCCCTCGAGACATCAACTGGCGCGGTAGCTCCAATGGCACTCGCTCCGCTGGAGAAAAGTGGGGTATAAGCTTGGCGGGCCTGAGTCAAGCTAAGTGCAGTGAGGAACACAGTTTCCTTCCGGTTTTGGTAGGTTCGACTGTGTTGGACTCCGATTTCTAACGATTCCTCGAGCGTGATGATATGCGCACCGATCTCACTCCCCTTGTTGACACCGAAAAATTCCTGTTCATCTTTTCGAACTGGATATGTCCCAACGGCGAGGGGAGTCGGTTGATCAATCGTGAAACGCTCCTCTAGGTTCGGAACAAGCGGAGATTTTTCTCCGATGGCGCGAGCAACTTCTTTGTCGGCTGATTGGCGATAGTGCTTCGAACTGCATCCTGCAGCCCACAAACCCAACGTGAGGGCTGAGAGGGCAACGGTGAATCGGTTAAAAGTTAAACCATTACTCATTATCTTCGGATTCTAATCATTGAACCAGCCATGAGGATACGAACGCTTCGAGGAGTAGAAAACGATCTTACAAATTAAGTGCAATACACGAACCCACACTACTTGGCTGCTACCTTCGGTGGCTCGGGTTTGGGTGCTTTGAATGATTGGAGCAGTTTGCCGTTGGGTGCGTCGAAAAGCCGAAGTGTCCCATCTTGACCGCCCGCGACGATAAACCGACCGTCAGGGGTTGCGGCAGCAGATTGCACGAAATCCCCTTCGGCCTGCATCGAGCGAACAGTCTCCCCGTTGTCACGAACTTGGCGTATTTGCTGATCTCCTGAGCTTGCGATGAACTCGTTGCTGGCGTCTAAGAATTGGATTGAGGTAACTTCTTTACCGAAATCGCTGATGGTTTTGCGTTGTTCCCCCGAGGGCACATCCCAGACTTTGACTACTTTATCAGCTCCAGATGTGGCTAACGAACGCCCGTCCCGTTTCCACGCAATCCCGAGAACGTGATGAGTATGGCCTTCGAATGATTTGATTTGTTTACCCGTCGTGACATCAAAGATTCTTCCAAATTTGTCCGCACCGCCTGAGGCTAGGGCGCGATCATCGTGGGAAAATCCCAGAGTGTACACGGTATCGCTGTGCGGGTCTTTGAAATCACGGATGAGTTTTCCATCTGCGACTTGCCAAAGTTTAATCTCCCCACTCCTCGAAGGTGCCCCTCCGCCGGAAGCGAGTTGGGTGCCATCGTGCGAAAAAGCAACCGCTAGAACACGGTCCACGATCGCGGATTGATCATCGCCTGTCCCTAGAGTTCGCTCAAGAACCCAAGCATTCTCGAAACCAATCGAGAGCACTGGTTGTTCTGGTCGCAGCACAGCGATTCGATGTTCATCTAAAGTGGAGAGCATCATCACCGGTTTTTGGCTGGTGCCAGTAAGAGGCAACGTTCTGACTTCTAAGGGAACTCCTGTCGATGCGCTGAAGGTGAGGATCAATCCGTCCTCAGTCCCGACCGCCAGCAAGTTTCCTCCTTGCAGAAACGCCAAGCTCCGAGGCGAATGCGTGGCTTTGTTGACCCGATCACGAGCTGCGTTTGCTTTGTTCTCCTGATCATTGACGCGGCTTTCTGCTGATGCGAGATTGGCTTTATTTGCTGTGAGAGATTCCTCAGCATTCTTGAAGACTGTCGTAGTTGCTTGGAAATTCCGTTCAGCTAATTGCCTTGCGTCATCGGCCTTCTTTTGAGCTTCAGTAGCTTCCGCCAAACTTTTTTCTTTGTCCTTAAGTTGGTTTTCAACCTCACCCACTTGTTTAGTAATTGGCGTCTCGGCGTTTCCCGCGCTTGAGAGTTGTTCTGCAGCGAGTTTGAGCCGGTCCTTGGCTTCGCTCACATCCTTGTCCGCAGCAACCTTCAGGGTTTGACTCGAATCGAGTGCGTTTTTAGCGACCGTGGCGCGATCAATTGTGGCCTCAGCATCCGGGGCTTTTGCAATCGCGGCTTCTTGCACCGATTTGTAAGTTGCGTCCCGTTTCTCTTGTGCGCGAGCTAATAGCTCCACTGCTTGTCGCTGGCGATCATTCGCGCGGTTTAAATCAGATTGGGCAGCTACATTCAGTTTTTCGGCCAATGATTTGTTGTCGTTAGCGATTTTTAGGACGGATTTGATTGTTTTAAGCTGGTTCTCGACATTGCTTCGAACAGCACCCGCTTTGTCGGTGATGTCCTTTTTTTCACCAAAAGTTTTCGCGGTTGAATCCTTGATCTCAGTGACTTTTTTGAGAGCCTCAGCTTCTGCTTTCTGACTCTTGTCAGCGGATTCCACCGTAGATTTGTGGAAACTGACCTCGCTCTTTGCGAAAGTTAAATCTCGATCGCTCTGGCTCGCTTGAGCAGATAACAGAAGGTCCCCTTTCGGTTCCGCGATAGCCTCGTTTTTTTCGGTGTCCAACAATTTGAAAGATTGAGCAGAAGCTGCGGCAATTCGGTTTTGTCCTAGGTCGATCGCGAGCGCGGTCACGGAACTGCCCAACTTCCATTCGCGTCGGAGTTCTGCTTTCTTTACATCCCATAGTTTGACCACTCCGTCCTCATCTCCTGAAACCAGCTGAGGGTTTTCCCCCAAAGTCCCAGCCAAAACGGTGATAGGTTTGGTGTGACCATTGATTTTTTGTAAAGGAATCGTGTTAGTCGAAGGGGTTGCGGACCAAATTTCGATCGCTTTCCCGGCCGTGGCTACGCGTTGGTTTTCTCCCAACCAAGTTACGGCTCGAGAATCCCCTGAAACTTGGTTGGTGATGATCGCGTTCGTCTGTGAATGGTTCCAAACCCGGAGCGTGTTGTCTTGGGCCAACGATGCAATCAAGCTGCTATTTGGTGAAAAAAGCGCCTGTCGAACCTCGCCAGTATGTCCAACCAAGGTTCTCACAATGGATCCTGTGTTTGCCTCGTGGAGTTGGATTTGGTGGTTCGTGGTGACCGAAGCAGCCCATCGACCGTCGGGACTGAATGCTAATATTCGGCCATTGGCGAATGCGTTTGTTGTCAGCAAGGGCAGGGGAGTATTCGACTTTTTCCTCCAAAGCTTGACGGAGCGAAACCCTCCAGAAGCTAGCAATTGTCCGTCAGGTGAAAAGGCGACTGATTCAATGACATCCCGATCAGCCACTTCCTTCCCCTTATAGAGCTCCGATTTAGCTAATTCAGGATCTGTTAATCGCATCAAAAACCTAGAGGTCGGGATTTCATAGACATGAATCTGATTTCCCCGATTGCAAGCAGCGAATCGACCGTCTGAAGTAATCGTGACGGAGTTGATGCTAGCCAACTCTGTGGGAAGTGTTTGCCATACTAAGGGAGCAAGGATGTTGGAAACGGTTCCAGTGGC
>SXQI01000289.1 GCA_005793025.1 Verrucomicrobiales bacterium | reverse complement strand
CCTGGGCAGTCCACGTGTGCGTAGTGACGCTCGTTCGACTGGTATTCCACGTGCGAAACCGCAATGGTTACTGTCTTGGTTGCGTCGCGGACGGTTCCACCTTTGGTGATGTCCGAGTATGAGATCGGCGTTGCCAACCCACGGCGGGCTTGCACTGCCACGATCGCAGCGGTGAGGGTTGATTTACCATGGTCAACGTGACCGATGGTTCCAACATTCACGTGCGGTTTAGTTCTTTGAAACGCTTCCTTAGCCATTGCGAATCCTGATTTTGTTTATGTTCTACTGTTAAATTACACCGCGGTTAGGCGTCGGCTTGTGGAGCCCATGATCGGGTTTGAACCGATGACCTCGTCCATACCAAGGACGTGCTCTGCCAACTGAGCTACATGGGCTTGTTTGCACACTGCAAAATTTCAATCTTCCCCACAAAACGACAAAAACCCGTCGCCCCACGTTTGCTTGCGCAAGCCTCCGGGGCCCAAGTTTTAGTATTTTCTATCCGTTTACTGTCCGCCAATATAGGGGGAGATGCCCGGGTGTCAAATGTTTTTCTTCCTAGTTTCCAGTCTCTTTTCGAGATGGGGATGATTCATAGTGAATCAAGGCGAGTTTACTTTAATTTGATTCGATAGAAACCGTGAGCGGGGAGAGTGGTTGACTCGATCGTTTGGGTGGTTGCACCTATTGCGGTAGTTTCTGTAAGGGTGTTCCAATCGGGTTGGTTTAGGTTCGTTTTGAATTGGATTTGATAGGTGCGACCGATTTGTGAGGTCCAGCGGAGGGTCACCTTGTTTTCTGGGGTGAGGCTGGCTGAGGTGATCTGAATTATCGAATTCTCCGCGTTGGACATCGCGGGGCTTGCGTTCGTGAAGAAGCGGAGTTCGTTCGCTCCGTCCGGCCAACGGCCTTGGCTGATGTTGTTGGTCTGATTGGTAAAGGTCACTGAATCGATCATAACCCCGTTGGGCGCGAATAGGCCGATGCTTTCGCCTAGGCGATCTAGTTTAAAGTTTGCGTGTAAATGAGCGGAGTTTGTGGGGGAATCAGCGTCGGCCCATACGCGGAGAAACCCATGGGGTGCGATTGACCAACCGCCGGGGATTGGCCAACGTTCGCGAGGATCGAGGAGGTTGTCGGTTAAACTAAACCCAGCTAATTCGATGGGCACATTATTCGGATTATAAAGTTCGAACCAGTCATCGAACTGGCCATCAGAAGGATCCATCGTGGTGGTATTGCCTGCCATCCATTCGTTGATGAAGATTTGTGGAATCGGTGTGGATCCATCGTTCGCTGAACCCGGGGTTGCACGGGCAAGGATTTGGAAGTTCCCACTGTCGCCTTCTGGAAATCGTCCGAGGGACCGGTCGCTGGGGACGAGGTTGTAGTCGATTTCGTCTAAAACAACGGGTGTTCCTTCCATTGGGAAAACCAGCGCAACGGTGCCAGCATTTGCTGCGACGCGGAAGTTCGCATGGAGCGTCGTTGTGCTGGAGCGCATGTCGAGCCAGACGATCCGTCGTTCACCCGGAAGGAGGGTTGAGCCGTTGGGGAACGCCCATCTTGTAAGGTTGGTGGGGTGATCCGTGAGGTGCCAACCGTTCAAGCTCACCATCGTGTCCCCATGGTTAAAGATTTCGATCCACGGTTCTCTTACCCCAAATTCATTGGTGGCACCGTTAAGATTCAAGAGTTGGAGTTCGTTCAGCCAGACATCGGGAAACTTCGGAAGCGACCGAGCCACGGAATTCGATGTTCCGGGAGTTGCGATGGAAGGGGCTAACGGTTCTGAATCTAGTGCGAGCCCAAAAACGACATCGCTGCTGCCTGCATTATTCTGGTGAACTTCTGCGGAAAGAAGATTATCGCCTTGGCGTAATCCATTTGCCGATCGCAAAAATGGTCCTTCAAATCCGGCATTGTCCACGAGACGAGTCGAGAGGGTAGTATAATTGACGGGATCATCCATGCCGAGGCGGTGAAGTTCTCGACCATTCAGGTAAATGACGATTCCATCATCGATCACGGTGGAAAGTTTCAGTGCGACTTTGCTCGGGTCACCTGCAAAGGAAAAGTGGGTGCGGAAATAATAGGCGGTGCGACCAAGGGTCAAGGGAGTGAGGTTAGGAGCGGGCAAAGGGGAGCTTTCGACGTAAAATAATCCGCGTCCCGCAGGCCAAAGACTGTCGTCGAAGGTGTTGGTGTTCCAGAGGGTTCCGAGGTCAATTCCGGACTGGTCGAATTTCCAGAGATTGGTGATAGCGACTAATTGTTGGGGTATTTCAGTGCTCGGAACCGGCAACGGAGCAGCCCAATTCAATGACCGAGAGTTATCCTGCGAGGCATCGATTAATTGCAAGGATGACCCAGAGCCATCCGCAGCGGCAGGCCAAGGAGCGGCGTCCGAATACGTCACTCGGTCGATCACGAGGTCTTCGGTGAGGATTGTGCCGGGTTTTATTAGCCAAAGTGTTTCGGTGTCGTTCTGAAGTTGTCCGCCGAATTCGCCTGCGATGGGGATGGAGTTTCCGTAGTTCTGAACAAACGCAGCTCGGTCTTTCGCAACCACAAGGAATCCACCGGGAGGGATGATGGTTCCGCCGGGGAAAGTGAAACCAACCCCCTCGATGCGCCAGTTCGATAAATCAAAGGCGGTGTTCGTTGCTAGACTGTGTAATTCGATGAAGGCTCCTCCCGAGTTTGTCGGATGATACATGATTTCATTGAATACGATCCGACCGATTGAAGACTCTAGGGGTCCGCGATACGTGACGATGATCGAGTCGGTTGCGGTGGAGATTGGGGTTCCATCGCGCTGGAGCGCGGCTAATTCGAAACGGGTGCTGGCTGAAGACAGGGGAATGCGCATCGACCATGTGGTGTCGCCGGTCCATGCCACGGGATAGGCGATTCCATTGACGAGGATCGAGGTAACTTCAACAGGTGCGGTTCCTGTCAGTGAGACCGTATTGGAGGGCGATTCGAAATCATTTCCTGAATTATTTGTAATCGCGAACGGGGTCGCGAGTGCGGTCAGTTGTGTGATTAAAAAAGCGCGACGTTGGCTGAGCCAATTTCGAATCGGATCTGGATTGGTGAGGGCTGAGCCTGCGCTTCGGGTCACTCCGCTGGCGACGAGCATCGCATACTTCGCATCCATCACGGGGTTCATGTTGGTCGCGGCCATGCCTTCTACTGCGCGTTGCACGTTTCGGAAATAGGCACGACGAAATGGAGGATGGTTATACATGCGGGTGACGACTGGGTCCTCACACGGTGTGAATAATGGAGAGGTAGCTGGGTAGCTTGAGCTTGCTGTCATGAGCCAATCGTTATCGAACATAAAGGTCATCCAACGACCTTGACGGGGCTTATACGCATACATGTTCTTGCCGATCTGGTGGCCCCAACTATCGAAATTACTAATGATTCGTTCGATCGCGAAGATCCCCATGATTTCTTCCATGTCCGCGAGTGCCTCGGTTTGCGATGTGTAAGGCTCAGGGCTCGGAGCGTTGACGGCATCCACCCAAGCGAACACATCATCGAAGTCGTTGACGGAACCTTTCACGGCGCGTGGTAGAAAAATCCATCGGTAACGAGCCAGTTTTTTTGCCCCGCCGGTAGTGACGTAGTTTTCCAAACGTGGCTGTGGATCCGCGATTCTGGAGAGAGTATCTGAAAACTCAAACCACCGTTCGACCTTGTAGAAATTACCGTCGGCGTCGTTCGGGGACCATTCCTTGACCATGTCATTTCCCGGTTGTTGGACATCCTCGTAGACGCTGCCTCTCGATTGTTCGTTGACCCCGTTGACATGCAGGTGGATGAACCGTCGATGACCGTTGGGGAGACCCATCTCATCGGCAATGAAATAGGACATTTGCTCACCGACCCCTGATGGATCACGACCGGGCCAGTCGAGGACGAAATCGTTTACACCAAGGAATAAATCGTCTTTAGGAAAGGCACCGGTGTAACCGCACAAACCTCCGGTGGGTCCGTTGTAGCCGGGTGCAATATAGGGACTGCCGGCATAGAGCACCTGCATGTTGTAGATGACGCGTTCGTTGCTATAAACAAATGTTGCGTCCAGCGGAGTGTTATTCAAAGGACTCCGAGAAGTCCATGTCGTGCGCGTTGCTGTGGTCATCCATAACCGGTAGGTGCCGATCGGCCCTGCTGGTTGAGTTTCGCCTATTCGGACGAGGCATTCTCGAACGGGAGCATCGCTTGGGAACTTAGATTCTGCACCCAAGCCATCGACCGCACGGACATAAAAAGCGATCATGGATCCGCTGGCAGCTCCGGGGATCTGTGCGGTAAATTCTCCATCACCTGCAATTGCATCCCCGCCGGAGCCGTCGTCCTTCATGGGCAAGGTTCCGGTAGTGGCGGTTCCGTCGATGCGATAAACGGTCTGCAGAGTAGGAACGGAATCTGGGTCTTGCACGCGTGCCTTTACTAAAAACGGCTGGTTCGCCGCAGGCAGAACTGGGGAATGGATCACATCGACGATGGCAGGACCTGAGTTGGAAAGTGTTCGGCTGTTGCGTGCACCGGGGGTGCCGAGGTTTTTGGGGACGGTCAGTCTTCCAATCGCTTCCAAGTAATTCCCTCGGAGGCGCAGCAACATTTCAGGACGACCACGAAGCCAGCGCGCTTTCGCGCGAATTGTTCCCATGGTGCCCGGAACCAAATTTTGATTTAAGCCTCGGCGGATCCGGTTTGCCCCAGTATCCCCACGATCAACCGCGCGTAGGTGGAAAGATCGTGTGCTCTGAAAGCCTTCTGTGGTTTCTAAGCTAGACCGGGATTGTGTCCCCTCAGCCGTCCAACCGAGCGGATCAGTTTCGAAATTTCCATTGGAAATAAGATTCACGAGGCTCGGCCCCATGACTTCAACGTCATCGACGAGGCATTCGCCCGCTCCTTGAAGGTGCATCTGTAATTGGTCTGCTGTGCCGGTGCCATGATCGAGGTTCCCTGTGTGTTCGACGGAGGTCCACGGAGCTTTTCGAGTTTCGTCACTATCTGCCCAACTTGTCGCGAGGCGACGATTGGCGCGGGGATCGATCAGCTCCAGACTGCTCCCGCCGCCATCAGCCCACTCGGGCCATCGACCACCGGTGCCGTAAGTGACTTCGTCCACAGCGATGTGAATCTGGTTGGTGACAACGATGCCATTTTGATTGGTTGAGAAAACTTCGTCAGGCATGGAAAGGACGAGGCGTTCTCCTGATCCAGCCAATTGGCCCGAAAAGTTTCCGAACGTGTTGGTCGAATTGAGGTTTGTGTAATTCGACAACATTCGAACCACGTTTTTTCCGACGACCAAGTATCCTCCGGGCGAAATCTGGGTTCCGGGTGGGAATTCGAATCGGATACCCTCACTCAACCGCCAACCGGTCAGATCCACGATCGTGGAGCCCCAGTTCAGAATCTCTACAAATTGATCCGCATCCTCTTCACTGATGGGATTAAACATCAATTCATTGATGACGATCCGACTCTCCCGGATGCCGGTGCTGGAGGTGCCCGGGGTGCGGGTCTTCTGACGATGCCACGCTGTTCCACCGTCCGGAAACCGCCCAAAAGAAATGGAGTTCTCTTGGCCGCCGAACCGAATCGAATCGATGATGCGCGTCCCATCCGGATTCTTTAAATAAACGGTCTCGCCCATCGCGCTCAAAGAAAACCCCATCTGAGTTTGGTTGAAAGCAACCCAACCACCCGCGTTGACGGTGACGTTTCCAATCACGAATTTGTTGGTCGTGGGATCATCCGTTAGGATGCAACCGGTCAAATTCACGGATTGGTTCGAGCGATTGTAGAGCTCGATAAAATCTACCAATGGATCATCTGTGTGCGCTAATAATTCATTGATGAGAATTGACCCCAAGGCGTCTGAAACAATGGGTTCTTGGGTTCCGGGAGAACCGTTGACGAACGCGCTGGAAGCCCAACTCTGAACTGAGTCTTGGCCGTATGTGGGGCGTGCCAAAACCAAGGAGGGTCCAGAACCATCTGGGGCAGATGGCCACGGTGGATCATCCGAGTAGTGAACCTCCAGTAACAATGCTCCGGAACGGCTCCAGAGTTCTATCGTTCCGCTGTCTTTGGCGAGGTTTTTGCCTTCGCGGAATGGTCCAAAAACCTTTTGTAACCCGTAAACTCCTTGGACTTCCGTTGGTGCAGGCGCGACCACTACAAATCCCAAGGATGGAATGATCGTACCGGCGGGGAATGTAAAAGAAACGTCCCCTTCGATGTGATATCCGCTCAGATTTCGAGGAACTGCTTCAGTATTATAAACTTCAATAAATTCGAGGTTTTTGCCGTCGGCGCGAGGGGCTGGGTGATACATGATTTCTGAAATCACGAGTGGAGTCCGCTTGCTCGCGGGCCCCAACATATCGGCGGTCGCCATGAAGTCAGACCAGACTAAGAACCAAGCAAAAAAGACAAAAAAACGCGCAGCATGCATCCGAAAGACCCTCATGGTTGAAGCGTGAACCTATCGAACACCTAAACATCCGTAAACGTTCATCTCGCTTCGGTTATCGAACCCGTTCGATGATGGATTGTGATCAGTTTCTGTGCCACTTTGAGGGACTTGACCGAAGTTTTTTTCCAGTGGATAATGGCACCGGTGTGGGGATGTTGGGTTCGTTGTGCCCCTCTGATGCGCCGCTATGACCAAGAAAAGCAAAACCCGCAAGGGATTGACCCGCCAACAGAAACGCGATTTAGATATCGAAATTGGGTTTCTGGAAGGGGTGGTTCGTCGGGATCCGGTTTATGTTGAAGCACTTTATGTGCTTGGGGATAATTATACTCGGCGAGGAAAGTTTCATGAGGGTTTAAGAATCGACGAATCGTT
>SXQI01000288.1 GCA_005793025.1 Verrucomicrobiales bacterium | reverse complement strand
TGTGTGCAACATGCACGTCTTTTACTTGAGCAAAAGGGATACGAAGTCCTCGTTTTTCATGCCACAGGCAGCGGAGGCCGTGTAATGGAATCGTTGATCGAATCAGGTTTAGTGGCTGGAGTATTGGATATCACGACGACCGAATGGGCCGACGAAATTGTTGGGGGAGTTCTGTCGGCTGGGCCCACACGTTTAGAAGCTGCTGCACGCCTAGGAGTGCCCGCGATTGTCTGTCCGGGTTGCCTTGATATGGTTAATTTTCTGGGTCCTGAAACCATTCCCGATCGTTTTAAAGGTCGGACTCTCTACCCACATAATCCACAAGTCACCCTGATGCGCACATCTCCCGCCGAGGCTTCTGAGATCGGGCTTATCATCGCGGAAAAACTCAACGCATCCGAAGGGCCGATTACCGTGATGCTACCGTTGGGGGCGATCAGTGGCATCAGCGTGCCCGGAAAACCATTCCATGATCCAGCCGCAGACGAAGCCCTGTTTGCAGCCATTAAGAATAATCTGCGGCACGATATTCGAGTGATCGAACTCGAGAACCGAATCAACGATCCAGTTTTTGCCGAGGCGTGCGTGAGTGAATTACTGAAGAATATCGACTCAGCTAAACGTTGACCTGTTAGAGCAACCTCGGTTGGAGTTCCTCGTTGCGAAGCGCTTCCCCGAGTCCATCGCCTCGGCATCGGCGACGTTCCATAATGTGCTTATCTACCAAGGGGTCGTATTTGACTGGATAATCCCCATCGTAACACGCGAGGCAAAAATTATTCTTGGGAAGTTTCGTCGCCTTTACCATCCCTTCAGCACTGAGATACGCCAAGGAATCGGCATTCAAATAATCCCGGATTTCAGCCAGCGAGTGGTTGGCAGCCATCAGTTTTGTCCGGTCTGGAAAATCGATTCCATACACGCAGGGGTGCATGTGGGGTGGGCAACTTACCAAGACGTGAACCTCGGTTGCTCCGGCTTCCTTCAGGCTATTGACGCGGGTTTTGCAGGTTGTCCCTCGAACGATCGAGTCATCGATGATGATGACTCGCTTGCCGTTGACTAAATCCTTAATGAGGTTGAGTTTCACCCGTACATTAAAATCCCGGATGAGCTGTGAAGGTTGGAGAAAGCTGCGACCGACATAATGGTTCCTGACGAACGCCATCTCGAACGGAATCCCGGACTCCATCGCGTAACCCAAGGCGGCTGAGTTCCCACTATCTGGCACAGGGACAACAACGTCCGCTTTGATCGGGTTTTCACGAGCTAACTCGCGACCCATCTCGACGCGTGTCCGATACACATTCCTCGAAGCGATATTGCTGTCGGGGCGGGCGAAGTAGACGTATTCAAAAATACAGAAAGCACGCCGGCGAGGCTCTGGGAAAGCTTGGATCGAACGAAGGCCGTTTTTATCGATGATCACAATCTCGCCCGGTTCGACATCGCGAACAAACTCGGCGTGGATCAGATCAAACGCACAGGTCTCGCTAGCCAACACCCAAGCATCACCCACTTTCCCCAATGACAGAGGACGAAACCCTTGCGGATCACGGACGCCGATCATCTCCCGTTCCGTCATGATGACCAGTGAGTAGGCTCCTTCAATCCGACGCATCGTTTCGATTAAATTATTCTCGTGGCCGTTGACGCTTGGCTGTGCCATCAGATGCAGAATAATTTCAGAATCTACCGAGGTCTGAAAAATCGATCCCTTCGCTTCCAGTTCTTCGCGCAATCGGGCTGCATTGGTCAAATTACCATTATGCGCGATCGCGATTTCTCCCTTTGCACAATCCACGGTGAGCGGTTGTGCGTTTCGCAAATGCGAGGAACCCGTGGTCGAGTATCGGGTGTGGCCCACAGCCCTATTTCCCTTTAAGTGCTCCAGTTTTTCACCATTGAAAATTTGGGAAACCAGCCCCATCCCTTTATGGACGTGGAATTGGGTTCCATCGTAGGTCACAATCCCCGCGCTTTCCTGACCCCGGTGTTGGAGCGCGTAGAGTCCGTAGTAAGTCAACTCCGCCGCGTTGGGATGGTTGTAAATCCCGAATACCCCGCAATAGTGCTTTGGATAGGATGACATTTGGAGAGATCGATCAAGAATCACTGCATGGCACGAGCGATAGCATTCCACCAAGGGTCATGGAGCTCGGTCAACTGCGCTGATAAATTGGATTGGGATCCCCGAATTGTCAACCGATCCCCACCAACTACCCCGATCTCACGGAATTGGAGGCCGAGTTTTAACGCATCGGTTCGTGCCGCTTCTAGTTGGGTTGGAGAAACCGAGAGAATGATCCTGCTTTGGGTTTCGCCAAATAGCAACGCATCTGAGCGGAGTGATCCGAACTCTGTTAGATCCACAGTGGCTCCAATCAGACGGGGTGTTTCGCGGGCGATTTGCTGCGAAATACAGCATTCTGCAAGTGCAACCGCGAGACCACCATCACTGCAATCGTGCGCACTCTTCACCACCCCTGCTGTAATCAACGCTCGGACGCCATCGTGAAGTTTCTTTTCGTTCTCCAGATTGATGCGCGGAGGGTTGCCCGTCTTCAATCCATGAATCAGTTGAAGGTAGGCCGAACCACCGAGTCCTAGCAGTGTGTCCCGATCGTCAATAATTTCCCCGAGAAGAACGATGATATCTCCCTCGTCCTTGAACCATTGCGTCGTGATATGCGCCGGGTTCTCGATCAAGCCCACCATGGCTACGGTGGGGGTCGGATCAATCGCTCCGTTCGGATTCTGATTATAAAGGCTCACGTTTCCACCCGTCACAGGAGCATTGAACGCGCGACACCCTTCGGCCAACCCTTCCACCGATTTTCGGAGTTGATAAAAAATCTCAGGGTTGTGCGGGTTTCCAAAATTAAGATTGTCAGTGGTTCCCAAGGGGACCGCACCCGAACAGGCCAGATTTCTCGCGCATTCCGCTACAGCAATCTTTCCTCCTTCATAGGGGTCCAGATAGACGTAAACCGCGTTGCAATCCACCGCCATCGCGATGAACTTTTCTTTGAATTTGGGACCAAAAGTTCCATCAGGTAGAACCGGCAAAGAATCTTCCTTGATGCAAACAATCGCTGCGTCGGAGCCGGGATAAACCACACTCCCATTCCGGACCATGTGGTCATACTGGCGATACACCCAGTTTTTCGACGCAATCGAAGGCCATCCAAGGAGAGCCTTCAGATTCTGTGCAGGCTCAGTCGTGTCCGAAATCCCCTGAAGTGTAAACCGCCTCACCGCTTCGAGATACGCAGGCTCGCGAGATTCACGATGGTAGATTGGTGCTTCATCCGCCAGTTTCCTAGCTGGGATATCCACGATCAACCGTCCATGATTCTTAACCACCATCTGGCCCGTGTCGGTGACAAAACCCACTTCCGCCCAAGGCAAATCCCACTTGTCAAAAATAGTCTGAACCTCAACTTCTCGACCTTTTTTGACAATGATCAGCATGCGCTCCTGCGATTCACTGAGCATGATCTCGTAAGGAGTCATATTCGGTGCCCGCTGCGGCACCTTGGAAAGATCAATCTCGATGCCTGTTCCTGCACGTGCGGCAGTTTCACAGGTTGAGCAAGTCAGACCCGCAGCCCCCATATCTTGAATACCCGCGACGGCTCCCGTGGCGAGCAATTCGAGACAAGCCTCCATCACCAATTTTTCCATGAATGGATCCCCGACCTGAACCGCCCCTCGTTGTTGATCGGCAGATTCATCAGTCAGATCCTGCGAAGCAAAGGCGGCTCCAGCCAACCCATCGCGTCCCGTGGCTGGGCCCACATAAAAAACAGGATTGCCTATGCCATGGGCTGCACCTCGTGCAATTTGCTCATGCCTCAACACTCCCAGACAAAACGCGTTAACTAGGGGGTTTCCCTCGTACGATTTGTCAAAATAAACTTCGCCAGCAACCGTGGGAATTCCGAAGCAATTGCCGTAATGGGCGATACCCGAGACAACTCCGCTGAACAAACGACGGACTTCAGCGGAAGTTAGGTCACCAAATCGCAGCGAATTCAATGCGCAGATCGGCCGAGCTCCCATGGTGAAAATATCACGGATAATTCCCCCAACCCCTGTGGCTGCGCCCTGAAATGGCTCGACCGCACTCGGATGGTTATGGGATTCGATCTTGAACGCGATCGCTAAACCATCACCAATATCAATGATTCCCGCATTTTCCTCTCCGGCTCCAACAAGGATTTTCTCAGACTTGGTCGGAAACCCCTTGAGAAGTGGACGGGTGTTCTTATAAGAACAATGCTCACTCCACATCACCGAAAAAATACCTAACTCAGTATAATTCGGACTGCGACCTAGGATTGTTTTGATGCGTTCAAATTCCTCAGGAGTCAATCCATGCTTCTGCACTAACTCAGGTGTGATGGCGGGTTCGGTCATAAAAAAGGGCAGGGCGACAAGATCTCAGGGCAGGTTGGATCAGGCTGCAAGCGGACGTTTGCGTTCGGCTAACTCCTGTAACCAACCTTCGAAAACCAAACGGCCATCCGTACTCCCCATCAACCCCTCCGAGGCACGCTCAGGATGTGGCATCAATCCTGCCACGTTCCCGCGCTCGTTGCAGATTCCTGCGATGTTCAATAACGAACCATTTGGGTTGGCGGCGTCCGTGATCTGGCCCTCGGCCGTGGTATATTGAAAAAGGATCTGATCTTTAGCCTGCAATGTTTTGAGCGTCGATTCGTCCGCGAAATAACAGCCCTCTCCGTGAGCGATCGGGACCCGCAAAACCTGCCCCGAAGGGATTGCTCGGGTGAACCCGGATCGACGAGTGGCAGCCTTCAAATAAACGTGTTCGCACCGGAACTGAAGCGATCGGTTGCGGATTAAGGCTCCGGGCAAAAGGCCTGCTTCACACAAGATTTGAAACCCGTTGCAAATTCCTAGAACCGTGCCTCCGTTTGCAGCAAATTGCTGAACCGCTTGCATGATCGGACTCATCCTAGCAATCGCACCGGTTCTCAAATGATCTCCGTAGCTGAACCCACCCGGCACAACAACGCCATCCACAGATCCGAGCGAAAGATCCTTGTGCCAAACTAGGCGAACCGAGTGACCAAGAACGTTTTTCAAAACGTGGACTGCGTCCTGATCACAATTCGAGGCAGGAAACTGCAATACAGCAAAATTCATAGCGACGGAAACTCGGACTCGGCAATCCCAACTTACTCCAAGGTGAACTGATAATCTTCGATCACAGGGTTGGTCAATAGTTTGCGACAGGCTTCATCAATCTGTTGGCGCACAATCTCACGATCGCCTTCCACCTCGATCTCCAAATATTTCCCTACGTGGACAGCACGGATTCCTTTATACCCCATGTGCTCCAAAGCGTTTTGAACGGTTTTTCCCTGTGGATCCAGAACCGCTTTCTTCGGTGAGACAGTAATTTTCGCTTTCATCAATCTTTGAACTGGTGATACGGCCACCCGCCTAGATATTGAAACCTTCCCTCGGCTCCCGCGAGACTTTTTTGAGATAGGTTTCACGGTTAACCTAGTTTTGAACTAAGTTGATTCACAGAGTTAAGTCATAACGCTATGATATATAGTCACTTAGCATTACTAGCGTCAGGGGATCCACAAATCGTTAACGGGATCTTTCAATCAACCGAAAAGTCCTGTTAGTTTATCAATCAACGAATCAATGGCCGGTTTTCTCTCACCAACAACACTCGAACAGATCCGTGCAGCCAGCAATATTGTGGATGTCATAGGACACGTCGTGCCATTGAAACGTGCGGGGGCAAATTTCGTCACCCTCTGCCCGTTTCATCGCGAAAAATCTCCAAGTTTTAATGTCAACCCCTCCAAACAAATCTTTCGTTGTTTTGGTTGTGGCAAGGGAGGCGATGTTTTCACCTTCATCCGGGAGTACGAAAATATCAGTTTTATGGACGCAGTCCGACACCTCGCAGAACGCGCCCGGATTCCCATAGAGTTCGACACCACTCCGGGCGAACAGGAATCGCGGTCAACCAAGGACGTGTTGTTAAAGATCCATGATCAAATTGCTTCGCGCTGGCAACATTCCTTTTCCAACGAGGCTGGGGGTGAGATTGCACGCCAATACCTTCAGAACCGTGGAGTCTCAGAAGAGGCCATCAAAGTCTTTAGAATTGGTTATGCCCCTGATGCGTGGGATGACACGGTGAACTGGGCCAAATCAAAAGGTCATGGTCTAAACTTAGTGGAGCAAGCGGGGCTAATCCTTTCGAAAAACGAAGGTCAATCGTATTACGATCGTTTTCGAGGTCGGCTTATGTTTCCAATCTGCGATGAGCAGGGCAGGGTTATCGCTTTCAGTGGGCGAATTCTGAGCGGTGACGAGAAGGCAGCGAAATATGTCAACTCACCTGAGACCCCTATTTTTTCAAAGAGTCGGGTGATGTTTGGCTTGGATAAGAGTAAACGTGCGATCCTTGATGCCGGTTTTGCTCTGATTTGCGAAGGGCAATTAGACATGATCGCGTGTTTCATGGCAGGGATCCAAAACGTTGTCGCTCCTCAAGGCACAGCTCTCACATCGGACCATGCGCGCATTCTCAAGCGTTACACCAACGAGGTCGTGGTTTGTTTTGATGCCGATAGTGCCGGACAGAAAGCAACCGTCCGCGCATTTGATGCCTTGTTGCCCGTTGGCCTCGCCATCCGCGTGGCGACGATCCCGGCCCCAGATGATCCAGATAGTTTCATCAAAAAAATGGGTGCCGATGCCTTCCGAGACCGGTTGACCAAGGCGGAAGGTTTTTTCGATTATCTTTTGAACCGTCTTTGCTCAGTAAATGATTCGGGTTCAGACAGGGGCCGTCAGGAGGTTTTGAAGGCAATGGCGGAGGCTGTCTACAAAACCGGGGATGCTGTTGTAATCGATCGGTATGCACAGAAAACCGCCGCTCGACTTGGAGTCTCGGGGGCCAGTGCTGCGGCCCAGTTCAAAAAACTGGCTCCCCATCCCACGGTTCGGCGAGGACTCGACCTAGAACCACAACCTGCTTCGATCGAACCTGCCGCAGGGGAACTCGACGTGCCGACACCACCATCGCCTCAAGAAATGTGGCTGCTCAAGTTGCTTTGTCAGGAGGAGGAGGTGTTGGAATGGGCCCATGCTCACCTCGACCTCGAGTGGATTCAGCATCCCGACGTGCGACAATTGCTCAGCTTTCGTCTTCATCCCACCGACGACGGATCGTTCCCCTCGGTAACCACCGTTCTGGGATCGGTAGAATCCAATTCTGAAGCGGCATTACTCCTTACGGAAGCTGCTGTCACCGACCAAGTCTATCCCAATGCCTCAAGGCAGGTGCAGGACTTAGTGCTGCGACTCCGAAACGCTCAAATCGATCGACGGCTTAACCAGTTTCGTATCCAAGCAGCAGATCCGAACCTCACCCAAGAGCAAACCAACGCCGCAGCCACCATGGAGCTGGCTCTCCGTAGAGCGAAAAAATTCCCCCTTGAACCCCTAGCGGGGTTCTGAATCCTTAATTCGAAGGCTCGAAATTTCTCTGGATTGCGGTCGCAAATCCTTTTTTTGTCTCGCGAAGAATTTCGAGAACATTTGTGCGCTCAATCGCACTCAGTCTCGTATAGGGTGGAGAATCGTCATGACCCTCTAGGATTTCGGCAAGGCGTTGGTAAAGTTTCGTTTTAACCACACTGGGCAAAGCCTCGAACGCCTCGGAATAAATCAGATAACTGCACGGATACTCAAACAGGCGATGTTGGAGATTCATTTTCCTTAAAGACCTACCCTTGGAATCAAGAGGCCCTTGAGTTTCGAAATGCTCTCTGAATCCACTCAACCCTCGAACAGGACTGGTAAGCACTGGTTCTTCCGTGAACAAAAGGTATTGCAAGAAAGACTCGATCGGGGAGTTCAGGTAACGAATGTGCCCGTATCGTGCCAAATGACTGACAGATTCAAACTGGAGTCGAGCGAGGAAATTATGCAGATGAACTTGGTGCTCCAACACCATCAAAGCCACGATATCACTCCCGCTTGATGGATAACTTTTCTTTGGAAAAAACTCGTCCAAAGAGAGCAGGTTGGAGCGAAACCTCGAATCCTTGGCATGACGAGAGAACGCCGATGCCCCAAACAAATTGCCTCGGTTGGTCATCAACCCTTGTGAACCCGTGACATACCAACCTCCCCATCGGTCGTTCCACTGAGTATCATGGGTGACTCGAATGTTCCCTGTCGATTCGATGGGTCGCCCAGAGGAATCTACTTCAAAAGATCTGAGCAAGTGCCCCGGCATTCCCATAGTTTTTGCCGATACGTGACACTCGAGACAGGATTGATTTCGGGTGATTCGCTGTTTTGATTCACGAGTCTGTGCCAGAACATAAAAAATGGCTCCTCGCTTTGGATCCGTCGAAGCGATCTCGAGCATTGGTGCGGAGGGGGTCCATCCCACGTAGACGTCATCGTTAAAAAAAATGGCGCGCGGGTGCTCCGGAGAAATAAACTCCCGGTGCAACGAGGTTTTTGAAAACACGAGCGTCTGGGAAGACGGCACGATTTGAAGCCGCTTCAATAAATCTGGGAGGTATCCATACTTGGCATCGAACTCCAAAGGTGCTTCCCCGTTCTCCAGTCGTTGATTCAGCCGACTCACGTCATCGTTCGGTTGATTACGAGTATAACTAAAGGGCTCACTCTC
>SXQI01000287.1 GCA_005793025.1 Verrucomicrobiales bacterium | reverse complement strand
GTTGGCTTTAGTTAAAACAAACGTCATGCGAGCCCTTGTTGAACTGTTGTTTTTTGGCTGTTGCTTGCTTGTTTCGACCGGCGTGGCTTGGGCTGCGGATCCGGCCAAATCAAGGCCCAACATCGTGTTCCTCATGGCCGACGATCACGCGGCGCACGCGATCAGTGCCTACGGCAGCGTCGTTAACAAAACCCCGAACCTCGATCGATTGGCTCGGGAAGGAATGCGGTTTGATCGTTGCTTCGCTGTCAACTCAATCTGCACTCCCAGTCGTGCCACAATTCTGACAGGCAAATACTCTCATATTAACGGTGTCCCCGCGTTCAATCGTTTCGACGGATCCCAACCCACCGTTGCAAAACACCTTCAGGCCTCCGGTTACTACACCGGCATGATCGGCAAGTGGCATCTGGGCAGCGATCCCACTGGATTCAACCAATGGCAAGTTCTGCCGGGACAGGGTGCATATTTCAATCCAGATTTTCTCGTGCCAGCCGGACGTAAGCGGATCGAAGGTTATACCACCGATGTGATTACGGATTTAGCCATCGATTTCTTGAAGAATCGGCCGACGAACCAACCATTCTTTTTGATGTGCCACCACAAGGCACCGCATCGGGGTTGGGAGCCTGATCCTAAACATAAGGCCCAGTTTGCTGGTAAGATTATTCCAGAACCTGCAACGCTAAGGGACGACTACTCCACACGGACTTATTCGCTAAACGAAAACCGTCAGCGCGTATTTGATGATCTCACGCGAGGAGATTTGAAGCTCGTGCCGCCAACCAATCTCACTGGCTCCGCTGCTAGCCAATGGTTGAACGTGAAACCGACTGAGGTCTCTATTGTAGAGAAAGGCCAACCCAAAATGTTGCGTGGAGAAGAATTAAACCGGTGGAAATACCAGCGGTATATGCAGGACTATCTCGCATGCGTTCAATCCGTGGATGACAACGTCGGTCGGTTGTTGGATTGGTTGGATGCCAATGGTTTGAGTGAAAACACAATCGTCATTTACACCAGTGATCAGGGATTTTTCCTTGGAGATCACGGCTTGTACGACAAACGTTTCATGTATGAGCCTTCAATCCGAATGCCATTTCTGGTCCGTTGGCCTGCAGTAATCAAGCCGGGTTCCGTGCAAAAATCGCTCGCGATTAACCCTGATTTTGCGCCGACGTTTATGGATGTCTCTGGCTTGGCAGTGCCTCAGGATATGCAAGGTCGCAGCCTATTACCGCTTTTCAAAGGTCAAACCCCGCCCGCGTGGAGAACCAGCTTCTATTATCGCTACTACCATGATCCCGGGCATCATAACACCCCCGCTCATTACGGCGTTCGCACCGAAACCCACAAATTGATCTACTATTGGAAAAAGAATCAGTGGGAGCTTTTCGACCTCCAAGCCGATCCTAACGAACTTAAAAACATCTACAGCCACCCTCAGCACCAGCCCGTGGTGGAAAAACTTAAAACCGAGTTAGCTCGTTTGAGAAAGGAATTAAATGACGAGGACAAATTCGCCGATCAACTACCCTCCGACGGTGTCGATGGCCCATTCCCAGACAAAAAACGTATTGGCCCCACAACGCTCTAGCATCACTGGTTTGCGATGGATTGTAGTTCTGGTTAGTGCGTTTTGTATTCTTGCATCGCGCCAAACCTCCGCTGCGAGACCTCCCAACGTGGTTGTGATTCTAGCGGATGATCTGGGGTATGGGGATTTGAGTTGTTATGGACACCCCACGATTCGGACTCCAAATCTTGATCGTATGGCACGCGAGGGCATGCGCTTCACAGATTTTTATTCCGCAGGCGAAGTATGTACTCCCAGCCGCGCTGCGTTGTTGACGGGGCGTTATGCCGTCCGCAGCGGCATGGCACACGATCAATTCAGAGTCTTGAGAAACCGATCTACTGGTCACCTTCCTGAAAATGAAATCACAATCGCCGAGAGACTCAAGGAACATGGTTATGCCACTGGCATGGTTGGAAAATGGCACCTCGGGGTCTGGTCCATTAATCCGATTGGACACCCACGACGTCACGGTTTTGATTTTTTCTTAGGCTTGCCCCATTCCAACGATATGGATCCGACAGCACTCGCACCTCGCGGTGCGACGCGTCTTCCTGACCAAGATCCTTCGTGGTGGAACGCTCCCCTGTATCGAAATGAAGAAGTCATCGCGCATCCAGCTGATCAAACCTCTTTAACCCGCCTTTATACCGAACAGGCCCAGCAATTCATCAAATCCCAAAAACGAAATCCATTCTTCCTCTACATCGCTCATACCTTCCCCCACGTTCCATTATTTGCTTCCAAGCAATTCAAAGGAAAAAGTCGGCGAGGCGTTTATGGAGACGTTGTCGAAGAACTCGATTGGAGCGTTGGCCAGATCCTAGAGACCTTGAAGCGTGAAGGATTAGCGGAGAACACTCTGGTCTTTTTTACCAGCGATAACGGCCCATGGCTCATCATGAATCAGCAGGGTGGCTCCGCAGGTCTCTTAAGGGACGGCAAAGGAAGCACGTGGGAAGGGGGAATGCGCGAACCAGCGATCGCTTGGTGGCCCGG
>SXQI01000286.1 GCA_005793025.1 Verrucomicrobiales bacterium | reverse complement strand
GCAACCCAACAGGTGCGTCCGGGTTGCTGAGCCATTACTTGATCCACCGCCGCTCTAGCCCTTTGGGCACCAGCGACGTTTAATTCGTAACCCAGAGATTCCATGCCGTAATCAGCGAGCGAGATGGATTGTGAATTAAACGTGTTGGTTTCGATGATATCCGCTCCAGCTTCAAGATACTGACGGTGGATTTCTTCAATCACCTGTGGGCGTGTGATATTGAGTAAATCGTTATTCCCCTTGAGGTCTTTCTGCCATTCTTGGAATCGATTACCACGAAAATCGCTCTCGTCCATCTGATACCGCTGAATCATGGTCCCCATCGCACCATCGAGGATCAGAATTCGTTCCTGAAGCGATTGGTGTAGGACTCGGGTTCGTTGCTCACGGAATGAGGACGTCATTGGGTAACCCTACCAGATCAAAGTCTCAAAACAAGGTTAAATCAACGCATCCAGATACGTTGATTTGAATAATAATCCACACAATGGCCAGCCACTTAAAAATTGTTAGTTCTTCGCGAGTGTTCGGGTTCGATTCCCGTTGAACCTGATCCATCGCATTCTGTAGATTGGAGTCATGGGAAAAACACGGCGAGTGGGAGCCACCAAACCGATGGAGCCCGACGGTGTCCAAGAACATGAAAATGTGATCGCGACGCAGCAAGGGAGTAGCCGGTTTTATTGGGGGGTTCTCTTATTGGTGGGATTGGCTTTTTCAGTTTCGGTTTATCTGGGATGGGCTTCGTGGAAGGGTGGGGGGATTGCGGGGTGTGGTCCAGATTCTCCCTGCGACAAAGTTTTAAGCAGTCGTTGGGCATACGTAGGGCCATTTCCAGTCAGTTGGGGTGCGATTTTTGTGGATGGGCTCTGGATCTTAGGATTATTGAGGCTTGTCTTGGGTTTCCGCGATTCCATTTCCCCAAGGATTGTTGTTTTCTGTGCGACCTTGGTGGCGGCCTGTGCGTTTTGGTTTATCTTTTTGCAATTGTTCATCGTCAAGGCGATCTGCCCGTATTGCATGGCTGCACATTTATTTGGACTGACTGCAGCCGTGTTAACGTTTAGGCAACTTTTCAAAACTCCCAACCGGCCAACGAGGCTCGTGGTCTGCGGGTTGTTAATTGGGGTAGGTTTGGGATTTGCTCAAGTTTACGTCCCTCAAGTCTCTCACGAATCGAGTGTCGTCCCACAGGCTCAGAATCGAACTGCAAATGCACCGATCGAGCGGGTGCTTTCCCTCTACGACGGGGCGTTCAAATTGCGGCCTTCGGAACTCCCCATGATGGGACCAACCAACGCCAAGAACTTCATCGTGAGCCTGTTCGACTACAGTTGCCACCATTGCCGCCAAATGCACGGATTTCTGAAGCAACAATTGACCAATTACGGTGGACAGTTTGGGGTCATCAACCTGCCGATGCCACTTGATGGGGCATGCAATTGGATCGTGAAGCGAACTGCGAAGGCTCACATCAACTCATGCAGTTACGCTCAACTGGGATTGGCAGTTTTTTTGGCAGCACCTCAGAGAGCACACGAGTTTGATGAGTGGCTATGGAACGGAGAAAATCCGCCTCCGATCGAACAGGCTCGATCAAAAGCGTCTGAAATCCTCGGTGCAGAACGACTTCGAAGCACATTGACCAATGAGTGGATCAAACTCCGAATCCAAGAAGATATTTCCCTGTATGCCTCGAATTACGCCAAAGTGCGTAAAGGACAAATGCCACAACTGATTATCGGCGATTTGGTTTCGGTGGGTGTGATTGATAAGCAATCGGTATTTGACCAGATGGTGAACCAGCAATGGGGGATTACCAATAATACGGCCCGAATCCGATCCCAATGAAGGCTCCCACCGGCCAGTTTAAGGGTGGGTTTTCGGAAGATTTATTCGAATTCGAAAAGAACTTAAGCCGAGAGGGTTGTATTCATATTGCTGGGGTTGATGAGGCCGGGCGTGGCCCTCTGGCTGGGCCAGTTGCTGCGGCTGCTGTGATCCTACCGTCGGCCTGGTTTATTCAGGGTTTACCCGGCTCACTGTTCGGATTGACCGACTCCAAACAACTGACTGAGGGTCAGCGCGAGCGGTTCTTCGAAACGCTCACAACGATCCCCGATGTTGAATTTGCGATTTCGTTGGTGGAGGCCGAAGAAATTGATCAGATCAACATCCTGAGAGCTAGTTTGGTGGCAATGAAGCGGGCGATAGAACAACTCTGTTTAGTGCCGGATCATGTGCTTGTGGATGGGAACCAAAAGACCTCGGGCGAGTGGACTCAAACCGCTGTGGTGAAAGGAGATGCTCGCAGTTACTCTATTGCAGCGGCGAGTGTGCTGGCGAAAGTCACCCGTGACAGAATCATGCTTCATTATGACCGTGAGTATCCGTTGTACGGATTTGCAAGCCACAAAGGTTATGGTACGCCGCAACATCTAGCCGCATTAGCGATCCACGGACCCTGTCCCATTCATCGACGGAGCTTTGCACCGTTGCGACCCACGACCCTCGAACTTTTTTGAGCCATGTTTTTGCGATGGTTGAAAGAATGGCGATGGCGACATTTACCCGAACATTTGCTTACAGGAAAACGCGGGGAAGATGCAGCCCGACGGTTTTTGAAAAAGCAAGGTTTGCGGTTTGTTTTCGCAAATTTTAAGGCAAACCGTGGAGAAATTGACTTAGTTTTTCGAGATCAACTCTCTCTGGTGTTCGTAGAGGTTAAAACAAGATCATCGGAAACTTGGACAAGACCTGCGGACGCTGTGGACGCGCAGAAGAAACGTCTCCTCTCCGAGGCCGCATTGCAGTATCTACGAATGCTGGATCAGCCTCTCATCAGTTTCCGTTTCGATATTGTCGAGGTGTTGATCCGGGATGGTCACATTGATGAGATTCGCCATTTACCGAACGCGTTCCCGCTTTCTCCTCCGCTGAGATATCTTCCATGAAAAGGCGCGAAACTGAAGTTCCACACCTCGATGATGGTCTGGGGTTACTTTGCGAATTTCTTGAGGTGTTGGGCGTTTGGAGCCTTGCCTTTGAATGGAAGAATGTCAGGAATGACCTGCACATCCGTTGTTGTCTTGAAGGGCACAGGTTGATCATCAAATGCCAACTCCACGAAAAATGCAGTCCAGCCTTTGGTTGGAGTAGGAACGGTTCCTACCCAACGATTGTCGGCGGTGAGTTCAAAATCTGTGCTGGTCCAAGTTTTACCAATGGTATCAACCCGGAAATCCCGGGCGGTCGGGTTGGTCGCCTGCCAAAGTTTTGCGGTCTTAGGCCGCTTCGAGCTGGTGACGCTGTAAGCGCCATTTCCTTTCACCCGCCAACCAATTTCGGGGAGCGGTTTGTTGTAAATGATGGCTGCGTAGTTAGAGATTAAACTCTCCGGAGCATCTGAACCTTGCAGCGAGTGGTCAGCGTTAGGGACGTAACGTTGATACTTCACACCGTGGAGATGGTGGAAATAGAACTGTGAAGAATCCGGGAGGAAAAATTGATCTCCAGAAGCGTTGATCATGAATTTCGGCATTTTGAGACGGTCGAGATACTGAAAGGGTTCCTCGATTTTCATGAGGTCCTGATATCGTTGAGTGTGGAAACGATCCATGATCCCCATTTGAACGTAATCACCGACAGCAGGAGCCCAGAAGCCGTATGCTTCATAATGGTGGATGAACGAGGGCATGATATTCAGCATATCGATCACGATAGGGATGATGCCGATCACTCGCTTGTCTACACAGGCAGTGGTCCAAGTGGTCCAGCCTCTTTTAGAACCGCCGGCAACCACGAAACCATCGATTTTGAGATTGCCCCCATCGGCTTTGCTGCAGAAATCCACGACAGTATCCATCGCACGCACAGCACTCTTGGTCATCGGCAGTCGAGCGGGCCATCTCTCGTCTCCCGTGCGAATAAATTTATCCCAAGTGTAAGCAATCAACGAGTCTTCCTCGCGCCGTTCGCTGTCACCCCTAAAGGTAAGCGGTTGATTTGGAACCATTCTAAGTTCAGTCACAACTGATCCTGTCAACAGGGCCGCCTGAACCAGCATCTCATCGACCTTTTGGGATGGCTCACTCGTGTTCCGCCCACCGGTTATCATGAGCAGGCTCTTGGAGGATTTGACCACAGAGGGAATGACGATCGTCATCCGATGTTTCCAGATCGGGCGATCCACCTCATTCGTGGTGAGCCAAGTTTGCGAAGTCATCTCGATGATATGCGCCTTAGCCCCTTTCACATCGATCCTGTTGATCAGGTGATAACTATACGACGGGTCTGGTTGAGCAATATAACGATCGAGCGCGGTTTCCGCCGCAAACACGGCCATGTAACCCTGGAAAATCGAGACAGCAACGACGAGTCTTAGAAAAAGTAGTTTCATGTGGTTCGCCCTACATTCTAGAGATTTGTCGCGAACCGTCAACCTTCCCGGATTTTTTAAACTGACCCTACATTGACGATCTAGGCGATCGTCGGAGGTGGTTCACTAAACCAAATGAATGAGGATTAAAGTGGGTTAGGGAATTTTACCCGTGCAAATTCCTCCTTTTTGGTTTCTTCTTGGCCAGTGCTTTGCTATTCAGGATCAAATTATGCGTAGGTTTTTGCAATTCGTAATTGTTGTGGGGGCGTGGTCTCTATTCACAGTGGCCGGGTGGGGAGCGGAATTTAAACTGACGAATGGCGATTTTTATTCAGGGTATCCCGCTTCAATTACGGATGACGGGTTGGTCGTTCGACTGGAGAAAGGGGGGTTTTCTCCAAGGGTCGGTTGGGGGCGGTTGACCCAAGAAACGTTGAAGGAGATTGCTAATGGCACGAATGCGCTAGGAGCAAAATTCGCAATCCCATTTATCGATAAAACTCCCGAGGAAAGGCAAAGTGAGCGTGCTGAAAAAAAACAGGTAACGGTGAAAGAGGTTCCTCGCGTTGACCTTCCCACCGGCAAACTGAAGTTTCTGCCGGCTCTGGGCACTCAACTCGGTTTACTGATTTTGATCGCACTTTATTTGGCGAATTTATACGCGGCGGTGGAGATTGCTAAGTTTCGATCACGGCCGATTCCCATTGTGTTGGGAGTTTCGATGCTTTTCCCGGTCCTCGGGCCGATCTTGTATCTATTGGTTCCAGATGATTCTTCGGGT
>SXQI01000285.1 GCA_005793025.1 Verrucomicrobiales bacterium | reverse complement strand
CCCGCTTGCAACGGACTGAAGCACCTGATTCGAACGTTCAAGATCCCTCCCATCGTGTGTTGACGCAAGTAGGTCCGTCCTTTCGCCTCGCTCGCCACACAACTCTGCCCGGGATCCTCTCTGGATCTGGCTACGCCACTGCGGATTACGCCGGTTTGGACTTGGCTAAACGACCCAATCCTCGCCCCAATCTCTCTGTCCAGACAAGCCGGGCGATTCATTTTATCGAGAAAAACCTCCAAGGTCCTTGGTTTGTTGCAGTTTCGTTAGAAACCACTTCGACTGCGGAGATGGATGCCAGCGTTGGGATCCTTCGAAAAAGTCTGGAAGTTACAGGCCAGTCCAAGAACACGCTGGTCATTCTAACCGCAACCCACGGTGCTCCATACCCGCCGAATCTGCTACAAACTGCCTCGACGGCTTACCAACCTTTGAATGGTCAACAAGGTTACCTCCACGAAGGCGGGATCCGTGTCCCCCTCATTATTTCATGGCCTCAATTCTCCCAGAAAGGATCTGTGTCCCATGAAATGGTGGTCACCATGGATTTCTTCGCAACCATCCTCGCTGCGAGCAAAGGCAAACTCATCCCAAGCCAAGGGCATGATGGTTACAATTTATTGCCGCTTTTCCAGCCAACGGAAAAACTCCCCCGTGATTTTCTTTGCTGGCATTACCCGCATTATGCATCCACAGGATCCGAGCCCGCATCCGCCATTCGCTTCGGTCGGTTCAAGCTGATCCAGTTTTATGATTCGGCACGCGAAGAATTATTCGACCTGTCCACAGATGTCGGAGAACGCCGCAATCTCGCAGATTCCAACAAAGCGGAATTTAACCGGCTTAGGACTCGCCTCGAATTGTGGAAGCAGGTCCAGCCCGCACTTCCTCCGAGGCCAAATCCAGAGTTTTCTGCCATCTCAAAAGCGTCCGCCAATGGAGTGCTGGTGTTACCGGGTCGCTTGGCTGAACCCCATGGAAAACTTATCCGCTACGAACCTCAACCTCACAAAAACACAGTAGGCTATTGGGCGAACGGCGAGGACTGGGTCAGTTGGCGTTTCGACGTAAGCAAAGCAGGACTGTATGAAGTGGAGATCCAACAAGGATGCGGAACGGGCGGACCCGGTAGCGACATGCGGTTGAACGTCGGAGATCAAAGTCTGACGTTCGTCGTTCAACAAACAGGACATTTTCAAAATTTCGTCACTCGCAAAATCGGACAGATCCAGCTCGAAAAGGGAGGATCACAATCATTGGAATTGCGAGCCTCCACGAAGCGAGGAGGTGCTGTGGTTGACATCCGCCAAATCCGCTTAATTCCAGTCAAAGGAAGAACTACTCCTCTTTGACACCCCGGATTCGCCCCTCAACATGAACGAGGAAACGACCCAAGGTCCATGCCGTGTTTGTGGTGCTCTGTTGCAGTTTGCGCTCCAATCGATCGGTGCCACAATCCCCTGCCCCGTTTGTCAACAGCCCACCGAACTTGCACCTGCGACGACCGTTGCACCAGAGGAAGATTTTGTAAGCCCGGGACTTACCACGGAGGAGGTCATCTCCGCCTTCAAGGGAACGATTACCAAACCGCGGACGTCGATTATCTACCAATTAGGCCTGCTGGTGGTCACGATCGCGACTCTCTTGTTACCCGTGCTTTACCTCGGCTTGGTCGTTCTAGCGGCTTGGGGAACCTACTACTGGGCGACAGAGTTTAGGTATCTCCTCACGGCATTTCGTGGCGGTGGTTTTTATGGTTTAATGTTCCGCTTTTTCATGTTCGGAGGCCCTCTGTTCGTGGGAGTTGTGCTGACGTTATTCATGATCAAACTACTCTTCGCTTCCGCTCCAAAACATTCCCAACCATTGGCCTTGAATCCAGAGAATGAACCCGTGCTATTCGCTTTCATCCGTCAGATTTGCCGGACCCTCCAAGCCCCCATGCCCACACGAGTCGATGTGGACTGCGATTTGAATGCTTCAGCCAGTTTTAGAAGCGGAACGTTTAGTTTTCTTAGAGGTGACCTCGTTCTCCCCCTAGGACTTCCCCTCGTGGCTGGGTTCAATGCCAATCAATTGGCCGAGGTCATCGCCCACGAATTTGGCCACTTTAACCAAGGCCTAGGGATGCGCCTGAGCTATGTCATTCGCCGCATCAACGCATGGTTCTATCGGGTTATTTACGAACGAGATTCTTGGGATGTTACTTTGGATGAGCTAGCAGAGACTGAAGAGTTTTGGGTCACAGTAGTCGTAGGCTTTGCCCGCCTAGGTGTTTGGTTTTCACGGTTGATTCTGAAACTTCTGATGTGGATTGGGCATCTAATCGGTTGTTTCCTGATTCGCCAGATGGAATACGACGCTGACGCCAGCTCAATCCGCTTGGCTGGAAGCCAAACCTTCGAGGAATCAACGCGAAGATTACACGTTCTCTCCAAAGTCCTGGAGCAATCTTACACCCAATTGAAGCACGGGTTCGCCAAATCGAAAATGCTCCCCGACAACTTCCCTGCCTTCATGGCGATGCACGACGAAAAACTGAGCCACGAAGAGCGATCGACTCTCGAGAACACTATGGGTCTTGAGCCCACCTCGGCTTGGAGCACACATCCCTCTCACGGAGATCGCATTCGCCGAGCTCGCCAAGTCGGCGAATCTGGAGTGTTCTCCCTCGATGTTCCTGCAACTGCCTTGTTCAGCAAATTTGGAATTCTTGCCCAGCAGGTCACCCGTCTGCATTACACCGATGATCTGGGCATCCCAGAACCCAGCATCCACACCCGACCCGTATTCAGTGAGAACCCCTAACTCACGCGACAATTAAACATCCCAATCCCCGACCTCCGTAAAAATGGGAATTGCTTAGCCGAATTGCGTTGGCTAATTATAAGCACTCTGAGGACCCTATAGCTCAAATGGATAGAGCTCGAGTTTCCTAAACTTGAGATCCAGGTTCAATTCCTGGTGGGGTCACCATCAAAAAGCTTACTTCAAGGCAGTGTAAACCCGGTGAACATCCTCATGATCATCGATATCACTTAAAAACTCGATAACCTCCTTGCGTTCCGCCTCGGAAACTTCGACCGGATTTTTGGCGTTATAACCAAGTTCCGCCGCTGTAATGACCCATTTTCGTTCCGTTAGATTCTTCGAAACTTGTTCGACTGCGCTGATTGCACAGGTGAATCGAGCCACAAGATGTCCATGTGGATTGTCTGACGATTCAATCGCTTCCACGTTATCGGCCCCGGCCTCAATCGCCGCTTCATCAAGATCCGTTTTCGCATCCGCATGGTGTCCTTCGACAATCCCAGCTCTATCAAACATCCACGCCACCGAACCCATCGTCCCAAGATGTCCTTTCTTAAATAGCACCCGGATGTCGGAT
>SXQI01000284.1 GCA_005793025.1 Verrucomicrobiales bacterium | reverse complement strand
CTTCCGGAAACGTTCGAGGAACCAACGTGGTGGATCGGAGACCGCGAGTTCGAAACGTTGGGGAACCCCATTTGTCCGAATATCACCAGCCAATTGGATGGTATCGTTGGATGGAGTTTTCCAAAAATAGATGGGTTTTAAAGGTTGGGAACCGTTCACAGTGATGACCTTGTTGTTGAACCTGTGAGGGTCGATTGATGGAACAAAGGACAAATCTGCCTTCAATCCTACAGAGGACGGTTGAATACGTCCGACGGTATAGTTTTCATGATCGTTCAGTGCTGAGACCTCCGCAGCGAACGGGTGGATCAAATCGGAAGTCAAGCGGTTGGTTCCCCACCGCGAGCCTGTGATCCTCGAGACATCGGCTACCAGCCTCCCATCGATCTTTTGGATTCGGGCTGATTTGATTAGGGCAATCAAGGATTCCCATTGATGGGCCCCTGAGGCAAATACTCGCTCGGTTCCCCAAGTTGGATCCCCTACCCCGCTAATTACCAAGTCACCTTCTAATACACCTTGAGAGTTAATCAGACCGTGGGTATGCACGGAAGTGGGTAATAAAGTTTTCGGCCCCAATTCTGCAAGCACCCAAGCGGCCGAAAAAAGTTTTTGGTTGGAAGCTATTTTGAGCAATACATGCTCATTTGTGGCGAACAATAATTGCCCAGAGTTTAAATTCGCTATTTCAATTCCCCAGAGAGCCCCATCCGTTCGGTGGGAACCCACAAACTTAGCCATTTGATGAGCCCAATCCTTTTGCGGCTGAGCTTGGACTTGCCAACTCAGGATCCCAACGAACCAGTAAAACAGCCAAAAAAGGCGAATCACTCGGCATTTATTAACCCGCAATACCTTGGCCGAGAAGCTTTTTTGAAAGGATGGCACATCCGCTCAGGATTACAGCTTATGAAGTAAATCCACTTGTCGAGGATTAGTAGTAAAAAAGGCCGAAATTTCGATCCAAAACTGCTGGAAAATAAGTTGGCTTTTTCTCCCGTTTTCTGCGATTTTATTGACCGGTAAATGACGACGATTTGTCTCCCAACAAATCTATTTTTTGAACAGTAATGAGCGATTTGATTCCTACCAATCTAGGCACCGTAGCCGATGTTTATGATTCTTCCAAAATCGACAAATTGGAGGGGTTGGAGGCCGTTCGCAAACGGCCCGGAATGTATATTGGAGACCCCGATGAACGTGGCCTACACCATTGTGTTTTTGAGGTGTTGGACAACTCCATCGATGAGCACCTAGCCGGCCACTGTAACCACATCGTCGTCTCAATTAATGTGGATGGTTCGGTGTCCATTCGGGACGACGGCCGAGGAATTCCCGTCGATATGCATCCGAAGTTCAAGATGCCAGCTGTGGAACTAGTTCTCACTAACCTGCATGCGGGCGGTAAATTCGGTCAGGGAGCCTATAAATACTCCGGCGGTTTGCACGGGGTCGGAGCGAAATGCGTCAACGCGCTATCAGATTGGTTCAAGGTTGAAGTCTCAAGAGACGGCAAGGTGTATTTCATGGAGTTTGAACGCGGAAAAACCATGCGGCCTCTTGAGGTTATTGGAAAATCCAAGTCCACCGGAACGTTGATCACTTTCAAGCCGGACGCCACAATATTTACGATCACAACCGAGTTCAAATTCGATCTGCTGGCCAATCGGCTGAGGGAGCTAGCGTTCTTGAATCCCGGGGTAGAGATCACGCTCACGGATGAACGGTTGGACAACAAGTCCGAAAAGTTTTTATACAAAGATGGCATCGAAGAATTTGTTCGCCAGCTCGGACGGAACAAACAGGTCATCCATCCGAAGGCGATAGTCGTTAATGGCAAACGGTCCGCGAAAGTAGAAGGAAAAGATGAGGATGTCTTCGTCGATTGCGTGCTGCAATACAACGACAGCTACTCCGATCAGATGCTTTTCTTCGCAAACTCCATCCCCAACCCGGATGGCGGTACTCATAGCACTGGTTTTAGGTCAGCATTGACCCGTGTCATCAACCAGTATGCGAAGGCGAATAATCTCATTAAAGAAAAAGACCCCAGCCTTTCAGGGGATGATGTGCGTGAGGGTTTGGTTTGCGTGTTGAGTGTCAAACTCCCACACCCTCGATTCGAGTCCCAAACAAAGGTCAAGCTCGTGAACACTGAGGTCGATGGAATTGTCGCCTCCATTATTTATGACGGGATGATGACCTTCTTCGACGGAAACCCATCCGTAGCGAAGAAGGTTGTCGAGAAAGGTCTGACGGCTGCCCGTGCTCGTGAAGCGGCTCGTAAAGCTCGTGAAACCGTCCGGAAAAGCGCGCTCACGGGTGGCGGCTTACCGGGTAAACTAGCCGATTGTTCAGACCGTGACCCAGCCAACACTGAACTTTACATCGTCGAAGGCGACTCGGCCGGTGGTTCCGCGAAGCAAGGGAGAGATCGTAAATTTCAAGCAATCCTACCGCTGCGTGGAAAGTTGATCAACGTGGAGAAAGCCCGACTCGATAAGGTGCTACAGAACACGGAAATCCGAACGATGATCACCGCCATCGGAACTGGCATTGGTGATGGAGAGGCGGAAGGGGCATTTAATCTCGAAAAACTTCGCTATCATAAAATCATCATTATGACGGACGCGGATGTGGACGGTTCCCACATTCGGACGTTGCTCTTGACGTTTTTTTACAGGCAGATGACCGAGCTCGTGAAGAAGGGCTTTGTTTATATTGCACAACCTCCGCTCTATCAGGTCACCCGAAAAAAACGTGTGGAATATGTGGATGACGACGTCCAGATGAACAAAATTTTGATTCAACTTGGAAGCGAAGACGTGCGTCTGCGTAATCTGGCAGATGGAAAGGAGATGACCGAAAAGCAACTCGCAGAGATCATCGAACTCCTCGTTCAACTCGACAAATATGCCCAAGCACTCCGACGGCATGGTGGCGATTTTGGAGAATACATCGACGCACGGGATCAGAAAACCCATGCCTTGCCTCGACATCTGGTCAAGGTTCGGGATGGAAACAGCGAGACTGTTTTTTATTTTCATACCGAGGAGGAGTTGGCTCGATTTGGGGCTGCGAATTCCGATCTCCGCCTGTTCGGGGATGAGATTGCAGAAGCTAACCCGGGTGACAAAGCGGAGAAACCTAAGGGGAATATTCGTAGGGCCAGCCATTTTGAGCTACACGAAAGCAAAGCCGTTGCAGACCTTTTGAACAAGATGGAGCGGAAAGGATTCAACATGGAACACTACTCCGCCCAAGACAAACCCTTATTTGAAGTTCTCGAGGGTGAAGGCGACAAGCAACAGATCAACCCACTATTCTCAATCTCAGAAATCCTGACGATTGTTAAAGAAGCGGGTAAGCGGGGCCTTCAGATAAAACGATTCAAAGGTCTGGGTGAAATGAACGCCAAAGAACTCTTCGAAACCACGATGAACCCAACCAAGCGCAAACTGTTGAGAGTCGACATGACGGATCCTGTGGAAGCTGAGGAAATGTTCACCCGACTGATGGGGGACGAAGTAGAGCCTCGCCGCCAATTCATTGAGGATAATGCGCTGAACGTCCGGAATCTGGATATCTGAACAAACCAGAACTCGTGCCATCGCTATTACAAAACCTGATTCATCCGACCTCCGCTAACTGAATTTTTCCATGCCCGAAGATAATACAACTAACAATTCTGGTGCCGACACTCCCCTTTTCGCTGCGAGCGAAAAAGTCGAAAAAATCAATGTCGCCGATGAGATCAGGAATTCGTTTCTTGATTACTCGATGTCAGTGATCATTTCTCGGGCACTGCCTGACGTTAGGGACGGACTTAAGCCTTCTCAACGTCGCATTTTGGTCGCCATGTACGACCTATCGCTTTTTCCAAATCGACAACATCGTAAGTGTGCAAAAATCTGCGGCGATACCAGCGGCAATTACCATCCGCACGGTGAAGCAGTGATTTACCCTACCCTCGTCCATATGGCCCAGCCTTGGGCCATGCGTGAACGACTGATCGATGGGCAGGGCAACTTCGGCTCAGTGGAAGGCGACCCTCCCGCCGCCATGCGTTATACGGAAGCCCGGATGACTCATTTGGGAGCTGCGCTCCTGACTGACATGGATAAGGACACGGTTGATTTCGTGCCTAACTACGACGAGACCCGTGAGGAACCTGTGGTATTTCCAGCCGCGTTTCCCAATCTTCTGGTGAATGGTGGCACAGGGATCGCGGTTGGCATGGCGACCAACATGGCGCCGCATAATTTGGGAGAAGTGATCGACGGTATCTGCGCACAAATCGATAATCCCGAGATCACGGTGGGAGAGTTGATGAAATACGTCAAGGGTCCCGACTTCCCCACAGGAGGGATCATTTGCGGAAAAGATCCCATCCGCCAATACCTCGAGACGGGAAGAGGCAGTGTTCGTGTGAGAGGAAAAGTCGGGGTTGAACAACTCAAAGGCGGACGTGAGCAGATCGTCATTACCGAGATTCCTTACAACGTCAATCGCGCCACACTCGTGTCGAGGGTTGCGGATCTCGTCAATGAAAAGATCATCAGCGACATAACGGCCATCCGCGACGAATCGGATGAGAACACCCGAGTGGTCATCGAGTTAAAACGCGATGCAGTGCCCAAGGTTGTCATCAATAACCTCTTCAAGCACACGAGCCTAGAAACAACATTTTCGGTCAATTCTCTAGCGATCGACCACGGTCGTCCGAAAATCTTGAACCTCAAGGAGATGATCGGTTGCTACATAGATCATCGACGCGAGGTCGTCCTGCGTCGCACTCGGTTTGAATTGAAAAAGGCAGAGGATCGCGCTGAAATCTTGGAAGGATTTCTGATTGCCTTAGCTAATCTGGATGACTTCATTCGAATCATTAGAACCTCCCAAAATCGGGATGAAGCACGGGTAAAATTAATGGCTTACGAGTTTACCAAGAACAATGTGGAAAAACTTGGTATCCTGATCCGTAACCCCGCACGCCTCACCTCAGGGCGATATTTGTTCAGCGAAGTTCAAGCCAATGCGATCCTAGAGCTCCGATTGTATCAATTGACCGGGCTGGAGCAGGAAAAAGTGAAGGGCGAATACAATGAACTCATCAAACGCATCCAAGATTTATTGGATATCCTTGCGCGTGAATCACGCGTGATGACGATCATCAAAGGCGAACTCAAAGAAATTCGGAACAAACATGCTAGCGATCGATTGACCGACATCGTTCCTGACGAGGGCGAGATCAATATCGAAGACCTGATTGCGAACGAAGGTGTCATCATCACGATCACTCACAATAGTCTGATCAAGCGTACCAACGTGAGTTCCTATCGATCCCAACGACGGGGAGGTAAGGGCGTTATTGGAATGACCACCCGAGAAGCACAAGTCGAAGGTGAATCGAACGATTTTATTGAGCATCTCTTCACCGCTAGCACTCATGATTACCTGATGTTTTTTACGAACACGGGACGAGTGTATGTGGAGCGTGTTCACGAGATCCCTGATATGGGTCGCGCTTCGAAAGGCCGAAGTATTGCTAACCTGCTCCAGATGCAGGCCGGCGAAACGATTGCTGCATTGATTCGAGTCCTATCAAAATACGGTCCGAAGAAGGAAGATATCACATGGGAACAACCCAACTTCCTGTTTTTTTGCACTCAACAAGGCACGGTCAAAAAAACTCCGCTCGCCGCTTTCGGAAATATTCGAAAAGGAGGGATTGTGGCAATCGGCATCGATGAAGGCGATGAATTGATGGGAGTTAATTTGACAGGTGGCACCGATGAGGTGGTTTTGATCACGAAAGAAGGAATGAGTATTCGGTTTAACGAGGATGATGTTCGCTCAATGGGGCGTCAGGCAGCGGGTGTCCGAGGCATTTCACTTGAAGACAGCGATAGCGTCGTCGCTTTGGCTTTGGTCGTTCCCAACGCCACCCTCCTTGTCGCGGGTGACCAAGGGATCGGTAAACGGACTGATTTTTCTGAGTATCGCCAGCAATCTCGTGGAGGCAAAGGGGTCATCACGATGAAGACCACCGATAAAACTGGCAACGTGGTCGGCGCACTCACCGTGAACGATACGGACGAAATCATGTTGATTAGCGTCGAGGGGCAAATGGTCCGAATTGGTGCGAAAGGAATTCGTGAAACCGGACGCAACACCATGGGGGTTAAACTCATCAACCTTTCCGAAGGGGACAAACTCCAAGCCATCGCTCCTGTAATTAATGAGAACCAGGATCCTGACGCCCAAGAGACCCAGACAACAATTGACCTCTAACGGAGTCGGTAAAAAAAGGCCGTCAGGAATTCCTGACGGCCACGATATCTTGGTGAAGGTTTATTCAGCTGCTTGGCTGCGGCTGAACATGTGCGAGGAGTGTCCGTAGAATGTTTCTGCGGCCTCCATGATGGTTTCAGACAAGGTCGGGTGGGCATGGACTACTGAGGCAAGATCCTTCACACATGCCCCCATTTCCACAGCCACGACAGCTTCGCCGACCAGTTCCCCTGCCCCGTGACCGACCATACCTACCCCGAGGATCCGTTCGGTGACGGGATCAATGATCAGCTTGGTAAGTCCATCCGTTCGATCCAAGGTCAATGCACGTCCGGAAGCTCCCCAAGGGAATTTCGCTACCTTAACGGTAATATTTTTTGCCTTGGCTTCAGTTTCCGTCAAACCTACCCACGCGACTTCTGGATCGGTGAATACGACAGCTGGAATAATGATTTTCTCTGGTACAGCTTCGCCACCTAAGAGGGATTCAACCGCGATCCGAGCTTCTTTGGATGCCTTGTGAGCCAGCATGATCCCACCCGCAACGTCACCGATGGCATAGATATTAGCGTCGCCAGTCTGTTGGTTGGCATCCACTTTGAGGAATCCACGATCATCCCGTAAAACTTTGGTGTTCTCTAAACCGATATCGCTTGAATTGGGAGAACGCCCGATCGAGACCAACACTCGATCGTAAAGCTCCTCTAATTTCTGGCCATTGTGTTCGATCACCACCTTGATTTGTTTACCACTGGTGGCCATCTTCAAAACTTTGGCTTTGAGCCGTGTCTCACGGAAAGCTTTCTCGGCATATTTAGCCACTGGTCGCACGAGATCGGGATCAGCCCCGGCGAGGATGCTGTCCATAGCTTCAACCAACACCACCTTACTTCCCAAGGAAGCATAGACTGTCCCAAGTTCCATCCCAATATAACCACCCCCAATAACGAGAAGGTTTTCAGGAATATCCTCAAGATTTAACGCTTCCGTGGAAGTCATGACGCGCGGATTACCCAAGTCAAAATCTCGGTGCATGGCCGGCTTGGAACCAACGGCGATGATCGCTTTTTCGAATTGGACGAATTGCTGCCCTGCGTCGGTTTCCACCCTCAAAGTCTGACTGTCGTCGAAATAGCCGCGTCCATGGAGAACTTGCACTCCTCTGGCTTTTGCAAGGCTGGCAACGCCCACATTCAACTTGGTGATGATAGAATCTTTCCAAGTGCGAAGTTTATCAACGTCGATCTGAGGAGGGCCGAATGTGATACCCCACCGAGAGGAGTCACGCGTTTCATTCACTAACTTACTGACGTGCAACAACGCTTTCGAAGGGATACATCCTCGGTTGAGACAGACCCCTCCGAGCTTTTTGTCCTGCTCGATCAGGATTACTTTTTTACCATGAGCAGCCGCGTAGAAAGCGGCTGCATAACCGCCGGGTCCAGCTCCCAGCACAACTACCTCAGTCTTGATTGGGTCCATGTCTTGAAATCCTTAAATGGTAATATCTTCTTCTTTGAAGTTTTCGAATTGTTGAACCAATTCGACAGAAAACCGTGCGGCCTCCCCTCCGTCTATAATGCGGTGATCGTAGGAAAGTGAAATAGGCAAAATACTCCGTGCTGCGATAGTTTTATCGGCCATCACAACTGCGCGAGATCCGGTTTTTCCAAGACCTAGAATCGCAACCTCGGGCCTATTGATTATCGGGGTGAAGTGTCCGCCTCCGATTGCACCTTGGTTTGAGATGGTGAAGGATCCTCCCTTCATCTCCTCGAGAGTAATTTTTCGATCCCGTGCTTTATCTGCGAGCTCGTTTAATTCTTTTGATAACTCTAACAACGACTTTGCATCTACATTCCGCAACACCGGCACCAATAAGCCTTGGTCCGTATCCACAGCCATCCCGATGTGCACGTAGTTTTTAAAAACAATCTCCTGCGCAGCTTCGTCTAAACTTGCATTAAAAATCGGGAATTTTTTAAGCGTTTTCGCCACAGCTTTGAGTAACAAGGTTGTTACTGTGATGCGTGCTCCTTTGGCTTCGTAAGCAGGCATCCATTTTTTCCGAAGTTGAAGCAACGTGCTGATATCAGCCTCGTCGAATTGGGTGACGTGTGGAATGGAAACCGCGTTCTCAACCATCCTCCTCGCGATCGTTTGGCGGATCGGTGCGAGTGGTTTTTTACTAATCGAACCCCACTTCGAAAAATCAATGGATTCGACCTTAGGTGGGGTAGAGGCATCCCGAGATCCATGGGTCGAAACCTGCACATCACGATTGCCACGGGAAGCAGCCATCCTGAGTCGGTCTAGATACCGTCGAAGATCGCTGACAACAACTCGCCCGCCTGTTTCACTGCCGCGGATCGTGGCGAGGTCAATCCCTAGGTCAAAAGCCAGCCGCCGAAGCGTTGGAGAGGCCGCTAGAGGCAAACCTGCTGCGGTAGCGGAACCCACTTCCGCCGCCAGATCCTCTCCCATTGGCTCAGAATCTGCGGCGACCTCTATGGTTGAGGCCTTGGATTGGGGGACTTTAATGGGTTTTTCAGGTCCCTTGCTGCTTTTCGCAGCGGCGGGAACACTTGCACTGGAACCGCCTGAAGAGAGACTGAAAATGACTTGGCCCACGCTGAGCTTGTCCCCGACCTTGATAGCGATTCGACCCACTGTCCCAGTCTCTGAACTGGGAATCGCGGTCACCGCTTTTTCGTTTTCTAGCTCGAGGATAATTTGCCCCTTGATCACGGCATCACCTTCATTCACAGCAATGCTGACCACGACGCCGGATTCGGCGCCTTCACCAAGTTTAGGTAGTCGGACGTCCATAATTCAAAGGTACAGCATCGCTTAGAACGCGCCAGAATCAAAGATTAAACTGAGAGATTTTGTAGACACGAATTGCGCCAAAAGTTTTATTACCGGAGGGGGGGGGTAAGGAGTGAAGGAAACAGGTCATTGCGCCATAAGGGGACTTCCAGAAACTCGAATTCCTGCCAAAGAAACAGACATAAAAAGTGAGTAAGGAGGGTAGGTTTATCGTCGAAGACTTCATGCCTGAATTGATTCGTTCCGCCGAACTTTCCTT
>SXQI01000283.1 GCA_005793025.1 Verrucomicrobiales bacterium | reverse complement strand
TGTCCAAATTATCGACGCAGCACCGTCCTATGCGCACATTGCTTTCCAAGGACCACGGGTTCTAGAATTGATCCAATCTCTCGACATTGGAGCAGTTGTCCCAAGCGAACATCACCGCCTGATCAAAACGCAACACATCACTCTTGGGGAAATCTATTTGGCGAGAAACGATCGGTTCGGTTCTCCCTGTTTCGATTTCTTCGTTCCTATCGATTCATTTTCGGTAGTTCTGAAAAATGCGATTCGGGTCGCCCAACAATTGGGAGGTCGCCTTGTCGGCTGGATCGCATGGGAAACTTTGCGAATCGAGGCCGGTATCCCAAGGTTTGGCATCGATATGGACTCGACAAATCTCCCGCCGGAAGCCGGTTTGCAGGCTCGGGCTATCAGCATCAGTAAAGGGTGTTACACCGGGCAAGAAATTCTCGCTCGCATCCGTACTTACGGCCAAGTGGCGAAGTCCCTTCGCGGACTGCGATTTGATGACCCAACCACACCGCTGCCAGCGCAGGGGGCCAAACTTTTTTCCGGAGAGCGAGAGGTTGGCTTTGTTACCTCCTCCGTCCACTCCCCAACCCTCAATTCTCCAATCGCGTTGGGTTATGTACGCCGGGAGGCGAACGAAATTGGCACAAAACTCATCCTCCACATCGGATCTAACCACGTTTCTGTCGCGGTAACTTCCCTAGATTCGATCCTGAACCATCCCCCAACTGGTTCCTAAACTCATGCTTCCGTTTACCAACATTTCTGCCTATAAATTCGTTCCGTTGAGCGATCTGAAAGCCCTTCGCGAGGAGTTGCTCATACGTTGCAAAGCGTGGGGATTGAAAGGATCGATTCTTCTAAGCACCGAGGGCATAAACCTCTTTGTTGCCGGGCCAAAATTCGAAATCAGCTCACTGGTAACTCGTTTACGCACCATTCCTGGCTTGGAGGAACTCACCCCAAAATTCAGCGAAAGCGATCACCAACCCTTTTCGCGGATGCTCGTTCGCATCAAGAAAGAGATCATCGCGTTTGGGGTTGAAGGCATCAATCCTGCAACGTTCACGTCGCCAAAATTAGAAGCCCGAGCACTGAAACAATGGTTGGATGAGGGGCGGCCTATCACGTTGCTCGATACCCGGAACGACTACGAGGTCAAATTAGGCACTTTTAATGGGGCGATGCCACTCGGGATCGATCATTTTCGAGATTTTCCAGAGGCTGTTCGTCGGCTACCACCGGAATTAAAAGATCAGCCCATCGTCATGTTTTGTACAGGAGGAATCCGGTGCGAAAAAGCGGGCCCTTTCATGCACAGGGAAGGTTTCAAAAATGTGCTCCAGTTGGATGGCGGAATTCTCAAATACTTTGAGGAATGTGGCGGCGAACATTATCAAGGCGAATGCTTTGTTTTCGACCAACGCGTTGGGGTTGATCCACATTTGCGAGAAACCTCGTCGGATCAGTGCTTTGTTTGCCTGACTCCATTAACCGCTCAGGACCAAAGTGACCCACGATTCGTTCGGGGAGAATCCTGCGCCTATTGCTTCAAAACCACCGAAACCCACTTAGCAGAAACCATCGCTGCTCGGCAGTCGTTAATACAAAAAGCAATAACGCCGCTGCCCGGTCTTGAACCCTATGATAATTACCGACCAATCTCGGTTCCGGCGGAATTCGACCGCAAAACGCTAATCGAATTGCTTTGCGGTATTCTTGATCACATTACGAGGGAGGAGTGGCTTGGCCTTTGTGCTCAGGGACGTTTACTCAACAATGATCGGGTTGCTGTGCTGGCTGACCAGACGATCCACGCAGGTGAGCGATACCTCTTTTGGTTGCCTCAGATCGTTGAACCGCCGGTCAACATGGACGTGAGGATTCTGCATGAGGATGAAGCCATCCTCGTCCTAAATAAACCTGCACCGTTGCCGATGCATCCTTGTGGTAGGTTCAACCGACACACTCTGCAGTATGTCCTAAACCGAGTCTTTCATCCCCAAAAACCTCGACCAGCCCATCGACTAGATGCCAACACAACAGGCCTTGTAATTGTCGCGCGCACGCGCCATTTCGCCGGGCTGTTGCAGCCTCAGTTTTCTCGAGGTGAGGTCAGGAAGACTTATCTCGCCCGAACTCAAGGGCATCCTTCCGAGAATCAATTCGCCGTTAATTCACCTATCAGTGTGGATTCCACCGATCTAGGGGCTCGAACAGTGGACGACGACGGTCTCACAGCTCTCACCGAATTTCGAGTCCTCAATCGTTACAGAGATGGCACCTCGTTATTGGAAGCAACACCGCTGACGGGGCGCACCAATCAAATCCGAGTTCATCTGTGGCAACGAGGCTTTCCAATTCACGGGGATCAAACGTATTTGAAGGATGGAAAAATGGGGGAGACTCAAACTTTGTCTCTCGAAGCCAAACCACTCTGCCTCCACGCTTGGAAACTTAGCTTTAAGCACCCGATAACCAAACAAGTCCTCCGGTTTGAAGCACCCATCCCGTCGTGGTTTTTAGAGGCTGGAGGACCGCACGGTGACACAACTTTCTCTGCTGAGCAGGAAGCTTGTGTAACTTCAACTCTCAGAATATGATCGACGCCTAACAGCATGAATTTAACACGACTCATATCAGCGATCGCGCTCTCCCTGTTTTTCGCCGTAGGTTCGTCCGCACAAACAGTCGGACCAAAGGCTGATTCCAAATTCAAAATACCTCCGACTGATGCCGGTTTGCCCGGTGCCGGACCTCTGAGGCGTGCCGAATGGTTTCAAAACCTCTGGTTGCAGCGACGCAGCGCTTGGGCAACTCAGGTTCAAGCCGATCAAAAAGCCGTTGTTTTCCTTGGAGATTCGATCACCCAAGGTTGGAACGAATTACTGACTGGAAGCTTCCCGGGTGTGAAAGTCGCCAACCGTGGAATCAGCGGAGACACCACACGAGGCGTCTTGATTCGGCTGCAAGAGGATGTCCTAGCCCTCAACCCGAGTGCTGTAGTCCTTCTAATCGGTACGAATGATCTCGAAGAACAAGCCGATCCAGAAACCATTGCCGCCAATCTCCGATTAATCCTATCAGAGATAAAAAAGCACAATCCCAGAATCCCAGTAATCCTCTGTCAGGTATTTCCCAGCTCGGAGAAAGCGAAGCGTCCCGCTACCGCGATAAAAAAGCTGAACGAACTTTACTTTGCTGCGGTGAAAGGAGATCCACAAATCACCTACCTTCAAACATGGCATCTCTTCGCAGACGACCAAGGTAACGCAAAACCATCAGAATTCCCAGATCTCCTTCACCCCAACAGAACAGGCTACACCAAATGGGCTTCCGCGATCCGTCCAATCCTAGCCACCTATGGGTTCATCGAAACAGAACCTGATGGATTCAAGCCCGAACCGGGGTTTGTGAGTCTGTTCAATGGACACGATCTCACGGGTTGGGGCTATCGCACCAATAACTTCGATGGAAAAACCACAAGCGATGATGGTCGATACCTAGCTAAAAACGGAAGGCTCATCGTGAAAACCCCTCCTGAAGGGAGCAAAATCGCGCAACTCTGGACCACACGTCAGTTCCCAAAAAACTTTACTCTCAAGCTGGAGTTTCGTGCCACCCCCAAGGCGGACAGCGGCGTGTTTATCCGACAACCTCAACTCCAATGTCGCGACTACCTAATCGCAGGTCCCTATAAAACTCTCACCCAATACAAACCCCAAGATTGGAATGAGATAATCGTTAACGTTAAAGACAATGTAGCACACTGCGTCTGTAACGGTGAAATCTTAGAAGCCGCACTGAAACTACCGCCGACCGGTGGCATCGGTCTAGAAGGGGACGCAGGGCAGATGGAATACCGACGTATCCGCCTCCAAGAATTACCCTGAAAATAGCCTCACCCCCATTATCAGTACCGCAAATTCAGACAGTACTTTTTTTTAAAAAAACTTTCCACAAAGCACCTTTTGTGGTTGAGTTCTCGTATTCACAGGAGAACAATCGACAGAGGAGTTCCTTCTTTTTAGATTAAAACAGGCCGTTTAGAGGAAAAGCCCTGTTCATTTAGGTAGTTTTGTTGGCAG